>JAIXUW010000218.1 GCA_027483355.1 Alphaproteobacteria bacterium | reverse complement strand
GCATAGTTGTAAACAACATAACGGTCAACCTCGCGGGAACCGGGAGTCCCGCCTTGGCTCTCAGAAGGGTAGAACCAGATGATCTCATTGTTGCCGGAATCGGCTGAGCAATAAACCTTATCGCCATCATCCTTGCTGAGATCAAGGAACACATAATCCCTGACGGTGCAGGGCATAGGCTCAACCTTACCATTGTAGGCGTAGAAGTTGTTTGTGCCCATCCAGTACGCAACCGCACCAGTCACGATCTTGGCGTTCGGGCCGATAATATCAAAATTGGTGCCGACAAGATTGAATCCATATCCTGTCGGAGGGCCAACATAAGTCATCGTGTAGAGCGATGAATCGGTCCAGATAAGGATCTCTTCGCGGTTCTGGATCGCAGTAACAATATAAGACCCCGAAGAAAGCCGCTGCTCACCGGATGTTTTGGTGGTGTCGGCAATGTCCCAGTTTGTGGGGTCAGAAGAATCCGACCATCTCACAATCATCGGGTCTTGTTCTTGCGTCACATCATATGGATTACACCCATATGCAATAACCTGTCGGTTCTGGTCCGAAACCATGACTTCAGCGGCCACATATGGAAGATACTTCTTCGCATATGCAGACCCAAGATTGCTAAGACTCACTGCGGGGCCGTCATCATCGGTGATGTCCCAGTAAATGATGGACGATGTAAACACATAAGCGCCTGTGCCGCTAGAAGCGCTGGAAGTGGCTGTGTTTGCCACGGTGAAGCTGTAGGCGTTGGCATTCACAACCGTGATTGTCTGAGTGCCGTTGAGTTGGCTTGCCGGGATTCCGCCAATCTCGCTTGTGACATTCCCAATAATAATCGCATTGCCATTCGAGAACGCATGGTTTGCCTGCGTGATGGTGACAACATTGCTTGTGTTTGTGGTGGCGATTGGATTATTGCCAAGGACATAACCATTGGTGAGGTCACGCGGACAGGCAATCATGTCCTCGCCATAGTTGTCCACTGTCCATAGGCCGCTGTAGTATGTCGTGAGGGTTGTTGCGGGGCCGAATCCCCAGCCATAAGAGCCAGACACGCCACCCCACGGGCCAGAGCCCCAGCCTTCAAAAACGGCTGTCTGAGCGATGCCGGGGTGGAATTGGTATTGCACAACCACACTCGCGCCGCCACCAGATCCGGTGGATGTCGCGGTTCCAGTTGTTACAACGCTGTAGGCATCCACGTTAATCACATTCGAGACAACAAACTCTTTGTTGATGGCGGTTGAAAGAATGCCATTGACATTCGAGGACCCCGAAATTGTGATGTAGTCACCCAACACGGCACCGTGGTTTATGTCGGTGATCGTGATGACATTCGAGGTGTTGGTTGTCGCGATTGGGTTATTACCCAGCGTCAAGCTGCGGCGAAGCGGGGTGATATCAATGATGTCTGATGTGTTATCGACATAGAACTTGATATTCGTCGGGCAGGCAAGATACTGAGTGCCGATCAAGCTCGACCAGTCATACAGCTTCCGGCACACCCCAATAAGAGCCTCCTGATTGGCGTATATCCTTGTCCAGCCGCCAATCTTCTCGGGCAAGCCATTTCTGAAACGAATATAATCGGAGTCGAACCAACCACCGCTGTTTGCGTAGTTGGTTGAGTCTCTGTTAATACCCGGCTGTAATTTGATTTTGGCGAGCATTTAAATGCCCTTAAGAAAGGTTCTTCAGTTTGTAGAGGGTGGTGAGATAAATGCCGACAATCTCGTCAAGGATGTTTTCGAGTGCCGGGACACCATGACCGATCTTGGCGCGGTTTCGGGAGATCCAGTTTGCATCATCCGTGAGGCACTTGATGATCTCTACGGACTCATCCTTGCATGACAGATTAACGTGACCGATGATCCCCTTCGAGCCCTGACAAGCCTCTACAAGCTTGTCGAGGGCATCGATGAGGTCATCATAAAACGATCCAAGAGCCTGATGCTCAGCATAGGATTTCGTCTTCCAATGCGCGAGATGCGCTTGGTTGCGAGTCCGGAAGACCATCGCGATAAGCTCTTCAATCATTATACCACCTATTTAAACCAAGGCCCAACAAGCCAAGTCACTACTGAGTATCGTTCACCTTCCTCAACATCTTCGACGCCGTGAAGGATAAACGACGGGAAGGCAATCACTGTGCCCTTCTTCTGCGGAGGGTAAATTTTTTCATGCCCCGTCTGAAGGAAGAACTTGCCGCCTTTGAAATCGTCGTTCAAGAATGCCAGCACCGTCACCTTTCGGCACTCCGCAAGGTTCTCCGGGGCCTTCGAAAGGAACGTATCGATATGTCCCTTGTATCGGCCCCCGCCAGTGGGATACTTAAGGAACTCCGACTGGTTCGCCTTCTTGATGTCAAAGCCCCAGCGCTGTGCATTTGCATCAAGGCCAACAGCAGCGAGACGGGCACCAATTCCTTTGTGAACAGGAAGAATAACTCGGTTAACGTTTCTGATAGTTTTATCGACAGTAGAGTTTGTACCGCCACCGATGCCCGCCTCTTCACCTTGCACTTGGTTGTAAAGCTTTATCAGCGCGTCACAGTCGTTCTCGGTAAGAACGTCCGTGTAAACCCACATCGTTAAATCATCATCAGACTGGTTTGTCGGGAGATTCAGCTTCCCGCGCTTGTCATAAATCCATTCAGCGTGAGGACCGTTGGCATCCACATAGTGGAGAAAGACTTGCGCTTGCCACCTTCCCTCAGAATACTCATCGCGCCAGTGATACATTTCGCAGCCCCGATACAGAACTGCATCGCCAACATCCATCTTGATCTTGCCGACATTTTTGGCGTGGACAATATTCTTGTCTTGATCTACCCTTCTGTACTCTGTGGGCTCATCCGAAGGGCTACCCATGTAAATGGGCCATACATCGCCTTCAAAACCCAATGTCAGAGTGGCGCTCACCTCGCAGGATGGTCTGTCACGATGAATTTTAAGGACCTCTCCCGGCTCATACCAGCGGGCATAAGCGTAGGTTGGGAGAAGCTTAAGACCAGATGCAGCTTCAAAGTGTGGCAGAAGATCGACAAGGAGTTTGTCGAACGTCACGCTGTCACGGATTGACTTGCTTGTAGGGCATTGGGGGTCAAACCATCCGCGCTTGTCAATTTCGTTCTTGAGAGCGGCTGTGAGTTCTCGGCAGTTTCCATTGTCAAGGAAACCTTCCAGATGAACGTAACGGTTCTTTTCAAACTTATCCTTCGGAAGCATGATTTTTCCTGATGTTATTCCTGCGGCTCAGGCTCCGGTGGTAAAGGCTTCGGGAGGCACTGACCGTTTAAATAATACCATAGATCTGCTACACAGTCATCCGGGCAGTCCGTCCAGAACAGTGGGGGTGCAATCGGAAATTCGCTATCGCTTACCTGAGCAATACGCTCACCAAGGGGTGTGCCTTCGTAAGAATAAGCAATTTCATTTGGGGAGATCAATGCCTTCATCAATAAAACTCCTCAATAATAACAACGCCTTGGAAACCAACCACGCCCGGAGAATTGGAATTTACCTTCCCGCTTGCACCTCCGCCGTAGGTGTACCCGCTTGAGGCAGTAACAGAAGAAAGTGCGCTCGGACCATCACCAGAACTTGCGGCACTGGCCCCACCACCTCCAAAAATTGAATTCCCACCTCCCCCTCCAAAGGACGATTTTACAAAGGTGGTTGCAGGACCCGGTATTTGTACTTGAGTAGAAGAGCCTGTCGAAGTACCCCCGTTTTGTCCTGTAAAATTAATAGTTCCGCCAGTCCCGGTCCCGCCAGCACCGCCGGATCCTCCAGCGGGGCCGGGCGACCCACCCGCCCCGCCAGTCGCGCTACAAAGAGCACCAAATGAACTTGTCCCGCCCGTGAGAGTTGGGGCTGTTGTTCCCCCAGCAGCACCTACTGTGACAGTTATTGGGCCGGGGATTGAAGGAGCAGGTATATATTCAATCGCAGAGCCACCGCCGCCTCCACCGCCAGAATTTTGGACTGGATTTGCAAGAAGTCCCCCACCGCCTCCAACAACAGTCACCTTCACGGCGACAAGATTGGCGGGCTTTGTCCAAGTCGTGCCAGTTGGCGTGGTATTTGTGAACACTTGCATTGCATAGTTGCCACCACCCGTAACCGTGGAGGAGATGGTGTTTGCAGTGGCGTTGATTGAAATGCCTGTGCCAGCAGTCAGGAAGGTCATTGCCCCTGCTGTGTCGTTCCACCCAAGAACCGCATTGGCATTCGGGTCAGCAAGGCTTGCGCCCGTGCCACCATCTGCGAGAGCCAAGTCGGTGATGCCAGCTATCGATCCACCAGTAATGCTTACTGCGTTCGCATTCTGTGTCGCGATTGTGCCGAGACCAAGAGTGGTACGCTGAGCGGAGGCATCCGCATCATCGATAAGATCCGCACCTGCGGTCGAGATAGTTACGTTCGAAGCGGAGATATCAAGCGTTCTATTTGATGCTGCGCCAGTGGTGAGTGTCAACACTGTATTGGCTGTGAGGTTTGAGCCCACAGCTATTGTCATCACGTTCGAAGCGTCAGCGTCCCTGATCGAGATACCAGAAGCATTCGCAACAATTGTACCGCCCGTGATTGCAACGGCGTTAGCATTCTGTGTACCAAGCGTGCCGACTCCAAGGTTGGTTCTTGCAGTCGCTGCATCAGATGCACCAGTGCCGCCGTCAGCAACAGCAAGATCTGTAATGCCAGTTATCGATCCGCCAGT
>JAIXUW010000287.1 GCA_027483355.1 Alphaproteobacteria bacterium | reverse complement strand
CTGTCTTGTTCGCGCACCAGGGCGCGCATGAGGGCCAGGGTACGGCGCGTCGGCAGACCCGCTGCGCCCGGCCATTCAAAAACGTCTGGTTCAAAACGCATCTGAAAGGCGGCCACAATGTCCCGCAACGGCGGTGTCGGGTTCGGGCTGTAATCTTCGCCGTAGCCAAGTTTTGTTAGCATCTCGCGGATATAGCGGGTGTCGCCCTGCTGCCCGGCGGTGGCGAAATAATCACCAAGGCGGGGATCGGCGTAAAGGCCAATGCCCTTGCTGGCCAGGCGCGTCCAGGGAAAGCGTGGGCCCGGATCAACTTTGCGTCCCGGTGCCACGTCGCTATGTCCGACAATATGATGTGGGGGGATGTCGTAGCGTTCCATGACGCTCTTGCAAATCGCCATCACCGAGAGGATTTGTTCGCGGGTGTAATCAACCTCGCCGTTGTTCATGATTTCGATGCCGATGGAACGGCTGTTGATGTCGCGCTGCCCCTGCCAGCTGGAAACACCGGCGTGCCAGGCGCGGCGGTCTTCTTCGACGAGACGAAAAATACGGCCATCTTCGGTCACCACGTAATGGGCGCTCAACTGACTGGCAGGGTCACAGAGTTTGTTCAAGACTTCGGGCAGCGACGACATCCCGGTGAAATGCAAAACCACCATGTCAACCGGCGTCTGGCGCGGACTGTGGTTGGGGGAAGGTCTTTCGTGCACCGGCAGTTGACGGCGCGGTTTGGCTGGGCGTTTGCTCATGGCAGGCGCACCACGAATTTGGCCAGCAATTCTTCGAAACCGGCAGCGGCGCGGGCAGCGTTTTCCAGCGTATGGGCGTGGCTCAGTTTTTCGACCGACAGACCCGCCCCCATATTGGTCAGGCACGCACACCCCACCACCTGCAGGCCGCAATGCCGCGCGATCAATAAATCGGGCACGGTTGACATGCCGATGGCGTCACCGCCGATGGTCTGGGCCATGCGGATTTCGGCCGGTGTCTCAAAGGCGGGGCCGCGAAACCATACATAGACGCCCTGATGCAGGGTGATGCCGGCATCTTTGGCGGCCGCATGCAGCAACTGGCGCAGCTGCGGATCCCAGGCGTCGGTCATGGACGGAAAGCGCGGACCCCAGTCCTCGTCATTGTCGCCCACCAGCGGGCTGAAGCCGCTGATGTTGATATGATCGGTGATCGCCATCAGAGAGCCGACGGCGAAATGCGGATTGATGCTGCCCGCCGCGTTTGAAACGAACAGCCGCGGAATACCCAAGGCCTTGACGGTGCGGATCATCGTCTTGAGGGGGGTGGCATCCTGTGTTTCGTAGAAATGCTGGCGGCCGCGATAGAGCAGCACCGGCACGCCGTTGAGGGTGCCGGTCACCGCTTCCCCTGCGTGCCCCGCCACACCGGGACGCGGAAAGCCGGGCAGATCGGCATAGGACAGGCGCTGCGGGTTGTCGAGCCGCGCATCCAGCCCCCCCAGACCGGACCCCAGGATGATGGCGATTCTGGCACGATCAGCCCCGATGGCAGCCAAGCGGCTGCGACAAGCCTCGATATTCTGGTGGTGGGCAGCGACGTCCATGGCGGGCCTTACGCTTAACCAGTTGAACTCATTATTATTTATAGCGGGATTGGCGGTGCGTCGCCAAGGCTTTTTCGCTTGCAGATTGCCATATATACACCTATAAAGATTATGGATAAATTTACAGGGTAAGGAATCGTTATGGGCTGTTATGGCGCATCCAGTGGCACAGTCGCTCGTTATGTGGATGAAATGATTAAGCCGCGGCTGGCGCGGATGAAGGCCGATTTGCGCCGCGAATTCCGTGCGGCCGACGCGCGTCAGCAAGAACAGCTCGACCGCGTCGAGGCGAAACTGGATCGGCTGTTGGAAATCTTTGAACCACGCGTGATCGACAAGTCGGCAGCTACCGCCAAACCGCGTGCGATTAAAAGAACAGGTATGGGCACATGACCATGATCGATCGCAGCTTCTTTGAGAAAAACATGGTGGCCTTTTTCCCGGCCAGTATTGGCGAAGCGGTGTATATTCAGCAGCGTCTGAATGCGCTGGGTATAAAGTGGCGGGGCGGCGACCGCTTGCTGACGCACCCGGAATCCATTCTACGCTACGGCTTGGTGGTGCAAAAGGGCGTCATGTTCATCGGTAGCGACACTGTGGCCAACGACTATATTGTGGGAGACGCGCGGATGTTGTCGCCTTGGGTGGACCCCAGAGTCGAAGAACTGCAGACCGAAATCCGCGCGCTCAAGGCCGAGGTTAAAAGCTTGCGCGAACTTTTCGAGCCGCCCAGCATCAAAAAGAATAAAGAACCAACGCCCGCGCGGTCGATCAAAGGCACCAAGGTAACGCCATGAGTATTGCGACTCCTCATCATGTGGCAAGACCGCCGGCGGGGTCCAATAGGCTGACCACGGCATTTCTGCGCACGAATATCGTTAATTTCAATCCCCGCAATGTAGAAGAGGCGTTTGATCTTCAAAAAGCATTGCTGGCAAAGGGTTTGATCTGGTTGACCGGTGAGCAAGAAGTGCAGCGCCTGGAGGCTTGCGTCAAACGCGGCTTACACGTTGATAAAGGTCGCCTGGTAACGGGGAATGACCGCCGTGGCGTTTATGTCGATGCGCGGCTGGAGGATGTGGTGAACATGACAACGGCCCAGGTCAAGGCCACCCCGATGCCGGAGCCTGCCCAAAAAATTGATCGTGAATTCTTCGCGGGTAAGCGCATTATTTTCGCGCCGAAAACTGTGGGCGAGGCCGCCTTCGTTCAGCAGGTTTTATTTTCTTTCGGTTTTTCGTGGCGAAATCATGGCCAGAGCATAACCAATCTTGAAAGCTGCGTTACCGAAAAAATGATTGTTAGAGAAGGCTATATTCTCTACCAGCCGTCCTCGCACAAGGAAAACATCGAGGTCAGTGTCCGTGATCTGCCGGGCTATGCCACGGCCGATCTGCGGTCACCCCAAGAAAAACTGCAAGCACGCGTAGATACCCTGGAAGCAGAAGTCGCCGCCCTTAAAGCAGCCGTGGCGGAATTGACGGCGGCGCCTGCGCGCATCCTCAAGTCCACGGTTGCAGACAGCAGCATCCGGAAGCCGCCGGTGCTTTAAGCCTGACGGGCAACCATCATCTTTTTAATCTCGGCAATCGCCTTGGCGGGGTTGAGACCCTTGGGGCAGGTATTGGTGCAGTTCATGATGGTGTGGCAGCGATAAAGACGGAAGGGATCTTCGAGCTGGTCAAGACGCTCGCCGGTTGCTTCATCGCGCGTGTCCGCCAGCCAGCGATAGGCTTGCAGCAAAACAGCGGGTCCTAAGAAACGGTCGCCATTCCACCAATAGCTGGGGCAGGCGGTCGAGCAGCAAAAGCACAGAATGCAAGCAGCGGGGCCTTTGCCGTCTTCGCCGTTGAGCAGATTGGCGTCATCATGGCTTTGCAGGCGCTCGCGGCTGGGGGCTGGGCTTTCGGTTTTCATCCACGGCTCGATGGTGGCCAGCTGCGCATAGGGGACCGACAGGTCGGGCACCAGGTCTTTCATCACCGGCATATGCGGCAGCGGGTTGATGCAGACCTCGCCCGAGACATCGGCGGTGGCCTTGGTACAAGCCAGCGTGTTCATGCCGTCGATGTTCATGGCGCAGGAACCGCAGACCCCCTCGCGGCAGGAGCGGCGGAAGGTCAACGTCGGGTCAACCGTTTCCTTGATGTGAATGAGCGCGTCCAAAACCATCGGCCCGCATTTCGTCAGGTCGATTTCGAATTCATCCATGCGCGGGGTCTGCCCGTCGTCCGGGTTCCAGCGGTACACCTTGAAAGCTTTGGTCTTTTTAGCCCCCTCGGGTGCGGGGTGCTTTTTACCTTTGGTGATTTTGGAGTTTTTCGGCAGGGCGAATTGAACCATGGCGGCTGTCCTTGCTGGTCGTTTTAGTAAACCCGCGCTTTCGGCGCGATGACTTCGACGTCGTTGGAAAGGGTGCGCAGATGTACGGGGCGGTAGTCGATTTTGGTTTTACCGGCCTCGTCGACGTAGATGACGGTGTGCTTCATCCAGTCTTTGTCGTTGCGCTCGGGGTAGTCTTCGTGCGCGTGGGCGCCGCGGCTCTCGTGACGGTTTTCGGCCGAGACGATGGTGGCAACCGACTGTGATAGCAGGTTATCGAGTTCGAGGGTCTCGACCAGATCCGAGTTCCAGATCATTGAACGATCGGCCACGCTGAGATCCGCCCGGCCCTGATAGGCAGCGTCAATTTTGCTGACGCCTTCTTTCAAGGATTCGGTGGTACGGAAGACGGCCGCGTGGTCTTGCATGATGCGCTGCATATCGGCACGCAAACGCGCGGTCGAAGTGCCACCCTGGGCGTGGCGCAGACGATCAAGACGGGCGAGGGCGTTTTCACCGGCATTGGCGGGCAGTTTGCGGTGCGGCGTATTGGGTTGGATCAGTTCACGCGCGCGAATGGCGGCGGCCCGGCCAAAGACGACCAGATCGAGGAGTGAGTTAGAGCCGAGACGGTTGGCGCCATGCACTGAAACGCAGGCCGCTTCACCCACGGCCATCAGGCCATGCACAACGTTGTCTGGGTTATCCTTGGTGGGGTTGACCACTTCGGTGAAGACGTTGGTGGGGATGCCACCCATGTTGTAATGCACGGTGGGCAGAACGGGGATGGGTTCTTTGGTCACATCAACGTTGGAGAAAATCTTGGCGGTCTCGGCAATACCCGGCAGGCGTTCGCGGATAATGGCGGGGTCGAGGTGTTCGAGGTGCAGATGGATATGATCGGCGTTTTCGCCCACGCCTCGGCCTTCGCGGATTTCGATGGTCATCGAGCGCGAGACGACGTCGCGGGAGGCGAGATCCTTGGCGGAGGGGGCGTAGCGTTCCATGAAACGCTCGCCTTCGGAATTGGTAAGATAACCACCCTCGCCGCGCACCCCTTCGGTAATTAGGCAGCCAGCACCATAGATGCCGGTCGGGTGGAACTGGACGAATTCCATGTCTTGCAGCGGCAGGCCGGCGCGGAGCGCCATGGCGTTGCCGTCACCGGTGCAGGTATGGGCCGAGGTGCAGGAGAAATAGGCGCGGCCATAACCACCGGTGGCCAGCACAACTTGATGTGCCCGGAAGCGGTGGATGGTGCCATCGGCCAGGTTCCAGGCCATGACGCCGCGGCAAACGCCTTCATCATCCATGATCAGGTCAAGCGCGAAGTATTCGATGAAGAACTCGGCTTTGAATTTCAGCGATTGCTGATAGAGCGTGTGCAAAATCGCATGGCCCGTGCGGTCGGCAGCAGCGCAGGTGCGCCGCGCGGTGCCCTGACCCATATGGGTGGTCATGCCACCAAAGGCGCGCTGATAGATTTTGCCTTCTTCGGTGCGGCTGAAGGGGACGCCGTAGTGCTCAAGCTCGATGACGGCAGGAATGGCTTCGCGGCACATATATTCGATGGCGTCCTGATCGCCCAGCCAGTCCGAACCCTTGACGGTATCGTACATATGCCAGCGCCAGTCATCTTCGCCGTTGTTGCCAAGGGCGGCCGAAATACCACCCTGAGCCGCCACGGTGTGCGAGCGGGTCGGAAACACCTTGGTGATGCAGGCGGTTTTCAGCCCCTTTTCGGCCATGCCGAAAGTGGCGCGGAGGCCAGCGCCACCGGCGCCAACGACGACGACGTCATATTCATGTTCGATGATCGGATAAGACTGTTGCATGGCGTTTCGTGTCCCGCGGGGGTCAGTTTTGGAAGAGGGCGATGTTAAAGCCGATCAGCAGGGTCGCATAAAGTGCGGCCACGCCAAGGGCAAAGAAGAACAGTTGGTTGATCAGCAAAGACGCTGTTTTGGTGACGTGGCCATGCACATAGTCTTCGATAATGACCTGCATGCCCAGATAGGCGTGGTAGTAAGCCGAAATGATAAACAGCATCAGCGCCACAGTAACGGGTGGCTGGCCCAGAAAGCGGGTAACTTCGGACAGGCTAGGGTGGATCAGCTTGTCGAGATTGAACAGGAAAAAGCCGGTGAGCGGGATGAGGGCCACCCCCGTCACGCGCTGCATCCACCAATGGTGGGTGCCGCTTTTGGCGGAGCCCAGACCGCGGGCGCGGGCGAGAGGGGTTTGCAGGGCGCCTTTGCTGCTGGTCTTGCTCATGGGGTGGTCTCCGACGCGGGTGTTACGGGGGCGCTGGTAGGGTTATTGGGCGCGGTCACGGCTGGGCGTGAAGTCTCGGTCGTGGCGCTTTGGGTATAAACACCGCGCGCATAGTTCCAGACAACCACCGTCATGATAAAGGCCAGGCCCAGGACCAGCCAGCCGCTGAGCTTGGCGCTGCTTTTTTCAATACCGGCGCCGGCATCCCAGACCAGGTGGCGAATGCCATTAAGAAAATGAAACGACAGCGCAAACAACCAGCCAAAGGCAACCAGCACACCCAGCGGTGTTTTGGCGAATGTGTAGAAAAGGGTGAAGCTATAACCGCCCTTAAGTGTTGCCAGGAGCCACAGTGTAAACACGAGGGCGCCGACCGCCAGCGCCACACCCGTCACACGGTGGAGAATCGACAAGAACATCGTGATCTCCCAGCGGTAGATTTGTAGGTGCGGGGAGAGGGGACGGTTTGCATTTGTCATATTATTAATCCTGTGGCGCGGCACGGAACAAGAGACACATATTATATGTATGCGATCGCTTTGGCCGCCAAGGGGCCAAATGGTGCATGGCTGCCAAGATAGCGCTCCCGGGGGCGAGCGTCCAGTGGCGCTCTGCCGCATTGCACAATATATGGAAAAATGAGGTGCAAAAAGGCTGGGCATCGGCTAGGTTTACGTATAACTTAACGGCATTCAGTCATACGCGGTTGCTAAAACCGCCCACAGACCGCGAAAGGCCCCGAGATGCGCAAACCCCAGGCGTCTTCCCGCAGCCCCGCACGTGTACGTGCGGCCGCTACCCGGCCCATGACGGCCGCCGCCTCTACATCCGTTACCGACGCCTTCACCACGGGTGTTGCCACCATCCCGGCCCATGCCGCTTTTCTCGACAGTGTCGCCGCCGGGTTTATTGCCGCGGCCAGCCAAAACCCGCAAGGTCTGGCCGATAGGTTTCTTTTGGTGCCTGACAGCGAAACCGCCATTGCGCTGAAGCGTGCCTTTGTCGCGGCCTTGGGCGATGACATCACCATGCTGCCGCATATCGAAGCGGTTGATAGTCTTGATCCCGCCACCGTGGCGCTGCAAGTAGCGGGTGATGCCAAGCTCTCCAAAAAACTTTTGGCGCTGAAACCAGCGGTCACGTCCCAAGAACGCCAGATGGTGCTCGCGCGTGAAATCATGAAAATGCCGGGTCTGGCCCCCGCCATGCCGACCGCGATGAAACTGGCAGCCGAGCTGGGCCGCTTTATTGATATGACGCAGCGTCATGATGCGGATCTTGGCCAACTGGATGATCTGGCGCCGCCGGAACATGGCCAGCAATGGGATAAAACCCGCGATGTCTTGCGCATCGTCAGCGATATCTGGCCCGCCTACTTGCAAGCCAACGACCGCATGGATCAAAGCCGCCGCCGCCGCGTGATGCTGGATGCGCTGGCGCAGCATTGGCAGGTGCAGCCGCCCGCGCGGCCCGTCACCGCCATTGGTTTTCGCGGCGATGACCCGGCGACGCTGGCGCTGATGGGCACCATCAGCCGGATGCCAGCGGGTGGGATTATTTTGCAGGGCTTTGATCCTGGTATTGATGATGATAGCTGGGAAAAGCTGGATATCAGCCACCCTGCCCATGATACGCGGCGGCTGCTCCGCGCGGCTGGTTGTGACAAGGCTGCCGTTAAAGCCTGGCCCGTTCTGGTGCCACGTACGCAACAGGCCCGCGCGGTGAACCCGGAACAAGCAGCCCTTGCCCGGCAAAAACTATTGCGCGAAGTAATGCGCCCGGCCGAGACGGCCGAAGGCTGGGGGCGCTTGAGCATCGATGCACAGGCCTATAGTGGCATGGATCTGATCACTGCGGGGTCACCGCAGGAAGAAGCCAGCGTCATCGCCCTTAAAATGCGTGAAACGCTCGAAGTGCCCGGCCGCACGGCCGCGTTGGTGACACCGGATCGTGCTTTGGCGCGACGGGTGGCAGCGCGGCTGCGCCACTGGCAGATCAATGTCGAGGACGAGGCGGGGGCGGCACTGTCGCAAACCTCGCTTGGTCTATACCTTTATGCGACCGCCCATATGGCGGCCGAAGAATGGGCGCCGGTGCCTTTCTTGCAGGCGTTGAAGCATCCGCTGGCGGCCTTGGGGCGTGACCCGGCGGCATTCAAAACGCTTTTGGCCGAACTCGAAGACGTGGCGCTGCATGGTCCGCGCCCGGCGCCAGGGGCTAGGGGTTTGCGCCAATCTTTGCGCGCCGCCTTTAACGATGCCGCCAGCCGCCGTAAAACGCCCGATGTTGAAGCCCCCAAGCGCGAGCGTGCACTTCGCCGCGTCATTTCCGATATCGTGCGTGCGGGTGATGCCTACTTTAAACTGATGGCGCGGAAACGTCCGCAGCCCTTCGCCGAACTGCTCGATGCGCATTTGCACTACTGCGAGGCGCTCGCCAATTCAGCCGAGGCTGGCGGAGCTGCCCGGATGTGGCAGGGCCGCGAAGGGGTGGCGGCAGCACGTTTCTTTAGCGAGCTGCGCCGGCACGCGCATCTGGTGCCGCCGATGACCGGGCGCGATTACACGGTTATTCTTGATGGTATGATGCGCGATGTGCGCGTGCGGGGTGGTGCTGTCAAAAGCCATCCGCATCTGCGGATTCTGACTCCCGAGCAGGGTCTCGATGTACGCGCGGACACCGTGATCGTCGGTGGCCTTACCGCCGATGTTTGGCCGCCTTCGACCGGTAACAACCCGTGGCTGACGCCCGAGATGATGGAAAAACTGGGCCTGCCCAGCAAGCGTAACACCACCGCCGACAGCGGCCATGCCTTTGTACAGGCGGTTTCGTCGCCAAATGTGTTGCTGACCCGTGCCGTGCGCTCGGGCGATGCGCCAACGGTGGCATCACCCTTTCTGACGCGTTTGCTGACGGTGACCCGCGCGGCCGGGCTTGAAAGTGCCCTCGTGGGTAAATCGCAGCTCCTCGATATTCACACCGCCCTGCATACCCCGGCCGAGGTGAATCCGATCGAACCGCCGGCCCCCACGCCGCCAGCCGCCAGCCGCCCCAAACAACTGCCGGTGACTGCCGTGGAAGCGCTGATGCGCGACCCCTACAGCGTCTATGCGCGCTATGTGTTGAAAATACGCCCCAAGGCACCGATTGATGCCGCCCCCGGCGTGTCAGATCGCGGTATTGCCACCCACGCGGCCCTGGATGTCTTTTTACGCCGCTATCCCGATGTCTTGCCGGATAATGCGCAGGAAGAGCTGCTGAAAATCGGCCGCGAGACTTTCGCTGCTCACCTCGATAACCCGACGGTGCAGTCTTTCTGGTGGCCACGTTTCGAGCGGATTGCCGAATGGTTTGTCGAGTTTGAACGCGACCGCCGCGAAACCGCGCGCACGCTGGGTACCGAAGTCAGGGGTAAGCTGGAAATCGATTTGGGCGACAGTATCTTCACACTGACCGCCATTGCCGACCGACTGGACCTGACCGAAAACGATCAGATTGAAATCATCGATTATAAAACTGGTGCCATCCCTACGCAAAAAGCGGTGGGTCTGGGCTTGTCGCCGCAGTTGACGCTCGAAGCGCTGATCGCCTTTACCGGCGGCTTTGACGGTATTGATGCGGGCGATGTGGGCTCACTGCAATACTGGAAACTGTCGGGCGGGCGGCCGGCGGGTGATGTCACCGTGGTCAAAGGCGACATGAAGGAAATGGTCAATCAAGCCCGCGAAGGGGTGACCGATCTGATGCGTGCTTTTTCGGATGCCAAGACGCCTTATACGGTGACGCCGCGCCCCGACTGGGCGCCCCGCTATAACAGCTATACGCACCTCAGCCGGGTGGGCGAATGGGCGACGGTCAAGAAGACCGGCCCGGCCGTCCCGGCGCCAGTGCGTAAAAGCGGTAAACGTCCCGCCAACCAGAACCGCAGCCCCCGCGGCGGCCGTAAACGCGGTTAACGGGTAAGGAAATAAACAGCATGAGCAAAGACACCCCGTTCAATCAGTCGGCGAAACCCTCAAACCGCAAGCCGGACCCGAATATCGCGCAGCGTCAGGCCTCTGACCCAACGGCGAGCGTCTGGGTGACAGCATCGGCGGGAACCGGCAAAACCAAAGTGCTGACCGACCGCGTGCTCCGCCTGATGCTGGAAGGGGCGGCACCGGAAAGTATTTTATGCGTGACCTTTACGACGGCGGCCGCAGCGCTCATGACCATTCGCATCCGCGAAGAATTGAGCCAATGGACGACGATGTCGGATGCCGATTTGTCGGCACGTTTGCAAAAGCTGACCGGCGATACTGTCGATACCGCCACCCGTGACCGCGCCCGGCGTTTGTTCGCGCAGTTCCTCGACGCCGGCGAGGGCATGCGCATTCAGACCATCCACGCCCTCGCCCAGGATTTGATCCGCCGTTTTCCGATTGAAAGCGGTATTCCCCCCTATTTCAGCATCATGGATGACCAGACGGCGGCCGACCTGTTGCGCGATGCGCGGGCGGAAGTGCTGCGCGACGTGCAGAAATATCCCAAAACGGCGCTGGCCAAAGCGGTCCGTATGGTGACGCCGGAAGTGGGCGAAGACGATTTCGTCAACCTGATCGGCGAGCTGACCTATCGCCGTGGCGAATTGTTGTCGATCATCGAGGAAAAGGGCGGGCTCGAGGCCACCATCGAGGCGATCTATGATTTCCTCGATGCCCCGCAGGATACCGACTCCGAGCGCTTGAACCGCCTGTTCAATAGCGATGGTGGTCTGGATGGCGATGCGCCGGATATCGATGCTTTGTCGGGCGCGGCGGATGTTTTGCTGGGCGGCTCGGCGGCGGACATTGAAAAAGCCAAGATGATCAAAATGTGGCTGCTGCACCCCGAACAGCGGGCCGATATCTTTTGGGATTATGCGGCTGTTTTTCTCACGGCCGACGGCAGCACGCGCAAAACCCTCGCCACCAAAAAATGTGAAGCGGCCGTCGCCGTGATGGAGCAAGAGGCCGAACGCCTTAAACGCGGTATCGAATATATCACCGGTATGAACGTGGCGCGTGGCACCGAGTCGATCCTGCGCCTGACCGCCGCCATTCTGGAGGCCTATTCTGAACGCAAGCGCACCCTCAACCTGCTCGATTTCGACGATCTCATTCATTCGGTCAACGTGATGATGCGCGAAGACGGTATGGCCGATTGGGTGTTGCACAAGTTGCCGGGCGATGTGCGTCATATCCTGGTCGATGAAGCGCAAGACACCAACCCTGACCAATGGGCTTTGGTGGGGTCTTTCGTACAGGCGCTGTTTAAACAGGCGGCTACGGCCTCAACGCCTGCCAAGCCAGGCCTGGCGCCGACGCTGTTTGTCGTAGGCGACGAAAAACAATCGATCTTCTCGTTCCAGCGCGCCGACCCGCGCGAATTCGCGCGTCGTAAAAAAGCCTTTGCCGATATGATCAAAGCGGCGGGTGGGACTTGGCGCGAAGTACAGATGGACATCGCCTTTCGTTCCTCGCCGGCCATCACCCGCGCGGTCGACGCGGTCTTTGCCAATCCGGCGGCATCGGATGGTTTATTCTCGCGTGATGCCGAAGGACGCCAAGTGCATCACGACGCCTTTCGCCGTGGCCAGGCGGGGCTGGTAGAAATCCACCCCGTTGTGACGGGTGAGCCCACGCCCGAACCCGCGCCCTGGGCCTTGCCCCTACCCAGTGACGAAACGGGCACCGACCCCGGCGCGGTATTGGCCGATAAAATCGCTGATCAGATTAAAACCTGGCTTGATACCAAAGAAAAACTGCCCAGCCG
>JAIXUW010000105.1 GCA_027483355.1 Alphaproteobacteria bacterium | reverse complement strand
CGCGCAGGTCTGTAGCGTTGCTGACATATTAAACAGGCAAAGAATATCATCGCGCCAATAGCCCAAAACATCTGAAGGTAGGTTATCGATAAACATCATACCGCCACTGCGAAGGGCGGCTTCGGCCTGACGGAGCGCAATCAGTCGCCGCGCGGTATGGAGGGGTGCTGCGGGGTCCGCCTCTTGCGCATCCACCGCCAGCAGCTGATGCTCGGCCGATACCGGCAGCCAGCTCTCGGGCGCGGTCGAAAACCCGGCATGGGCCGCGTGACTGGTCCAGGGCATGGGCGTGCGGCAGCCATCACGGCCTTTATCCTCTGGCCACAGGAAAATGCCATAGGGGTCTTGTAAACGCTCGAATGGGACGTCTGCTTCGGGCAGGCCCAATTCTTCACCCTGATACAGGCAAATGGTCCCGCGCAGGGTGAATTGTAGCGCAAAAGTCATCTTGATCAATTCACGCGGGGCCAGGCGGCCATCGGGCGCCCAGCGGGTGGCAACGCGTTTTAAATCATGATTGGAAAAAGCCCAGGCGGGCCAGCTGTCCGTGGCGGCGAGATAGGTGGTGACGATCTGGCGAATACCGGCAGGTGTATTGACGCCATCCAGCATCATGGCGAAATTATAGGCCGTATGCATCCGCTTGTCGCCTTTGGTGTAAAGGGCGCTGGTCTCCACCGGGTTGTCATCGTAAATTTCGGCGATCGCCATGCGGTCTTGATAACTGTCCAGCAGGGCACGAATGCGCTCGACGAAGGCAAGATTTTCCGGCTGGGTGCGATCATACAGATGACTTTGCCAGTAATAGGGATGGTTATTGCGGTCTTTACCAGCGGTGGCGCGGTCAATACGCGGGTTCGGCGGGTTATCGCGCAGCTCTGCATCCTGAATACAGTGATTCAATACATCCAGGCGGAAGCCATCGACGCCGCGCTCCAGCCACCATTGCAGCATCTCCAAAAGTTCCTGCTGCACGATAGGGTTGCGCACATTC
Organism: Alphaproteobacteria bacterium; assembly: GCA_027483355.1. Taxonomy (GTDB): domain Bacteria; phylum Pseudomonadota; class Alphaproteobacteria; order Micavibrionales; family UBA2020; genus JAEXMB01. The sequence goes on along the minus strand of JAIXUW010000105.1, from coordinate 2,745 downwards.
AGATCCGGCTGCTCTTTCAAGAACTGATGCAAATAATATTGACCACGCCGGGTATCATAGGTCCAGGCGGGCCCGCCAAAAACCGATAGCCAGTTGTTGGGCGGGCCGCCGTCTTCTTGGGGGTCGGCCCAGACATACCAATCGGATTTGGCATTGCTGCGGTTTTGCCGGCTTTCAAGAAACCATGGGTGCTGGTCGGAGGTATGATTGAGGATGATATCCATCAACAGACGCAGGCCCCGCGCGTGCATGGCGTTTTTAAGTTCTTCGAAGTCAGCCAGACTGCCAAACAGCGGATTGATATCACGATAGTCCGACACGTCATAGCCAAAGTCTTTCATCGGTGAGGCCAGAAACGGCGATATCCACACGGCATCGACACCCAGGCTTTTGACGTAGTCGAGTTTTTGAATAATACCCTTGAGGTCGCCACTGCCATCGCCGTTGCTGTCAAAAAAACTGCGCGGATAGATTTGATAAATGACGCCGCCGCGCCACCATGGCGATTGTATATTTTTGCTGTCCATGCCTTGCCCTGCGCTGATATATGCTTAGGCGTGAATTCTAGCGAAACCCGCGTCTACAGGCAAGCCAGGGTAGGGTAGGGGCAGCAAAAGGGCTGTCTTTCCCTGACTGCGGTTGAGGTCGCCGGTTTCAGGGGACTTGCCAAAGAGATAAGAATATATTTTTCATGAGTAACCCCACCGTTCTTAAAGTCCGGGCACTCCAGATGAATCACTGTCCCAGCTTTTACGTTTACGGTGCAGAGTGGAGACGTCGATATCAAGCCGCCGCGCCGCCGCTGTCAGATTACCGTCACATATTTGAATGGCGTTTTCGATGTGCTGGCGCTCAGCCGCCGCCAGGGTGAGCGGGGCTGTAAGGTCTGCCAGGGCAGCCGAAAAAGTGCTTAGATGATGCACCTCGATCCGATCGGCCTCTTGGAGGATAACGGCGTGGCGCAGCATATTTTCAAGCTCGCGTATATTCCCTGGCAGCGATTGTTGACTAAGCCAGTCCAAAGCCGCGGGGGTCAGTGTGGCGAAGGTGACCTTGTCATGGGCCCGACAAATCTTACCAAGCAGAAATTGCGCGAGGCGTTGAATATCACCCCGCCCGCGTGCTTTTAAGGACGGCAGGGCGATGTGCAAACCTGCCAAACGATAATAAAGATCGGGCCGCAAGTGGCCATCGTGCATGGCGTGTGTGGGTTCGCGGTTGCTGGCAGCGATAATCCGCATATCCGCCTGTCTTTCGCGTGTATCGCCAAGCGGCGTGTAAGTGCCGTTTTCAAGGGCGCGCAGCAGTTTCGCTTGCAAGACGACAGGCATTTCGCTGATCTCGTCTAAAAACAGGGTACCCCCAGCGACGCGCCCCAGTAGACCCGGATGGTCACTGACGGCCCCGGTAAAAGCGCCGCGCCGGTAACCAAATAATTCGCTCTCAATCATGTCGTGTGGCAGGGCTGCGCAATTGAGCGTCAGCAGCGGAGCGGCCGCCCGCCGACTGCGACGGTGCAGGCTTAGGGCTGCCAGCTCTTTGCCGCTCCCCGTGGGGCCTGTCAGCAGAACGGGGGCGTCGCTGGGCCCTGCGCGCTCCAACATCGCGTAGAGACGCTGCATGATGGGGCTGGTACCAACAAAGCTGTCGAAGTCATAGAGGGTCGATACAGTCTCGGCTGTGGCTGGGTGCGGTGTCATAGATTGCCTTATCCTTTCGGAAACAGTCATTACAATCTATGGTAGATTATTTAAATTTACAATACCTTAAGGTTGTATTGCTTAAAGGATATTCAACGCCCGCGCCCGGTCGCGCAGCTGCAATAAATCGGCCCAAGCCAAGCCTTTTTGCGCGGGCGAGCGTAACAGATAGGCCGGGTGAAACAGCGGCAGGGCGGGGACGGCTGCCGCCATGCCATCGGTTTTATAATCTACCCAGCGGCCCCGCAACCGGGTGATACCGTTGCTGGTCTGCAGCAGCGCCTTGGCGGCAACGCCCCCGACAAAAACCAGCAGGCTGGGATTCACCAACTCGATGTGTCGTTCAATAAAGGGCAGGCTCAGGGCAATTTCGCTGTCTGATGGGGCGCGGTTACCGGGCGGGCGCCAGTTGATCACGTTGGTGATATAAACGTTGCTTTGCCGCGAGAGGCCAATGCTCTCCAGCATACGATCCAGTAATTGCCCGCTGAGCCCGACAAAAGGCCGACCGATGCGGTCCTCATCGCCACCCGGCGCCTCGCCCACCAGCATGATTTTGGCGGACGGCACGCCGTCGGCAAAAACCATTTGCGTGGCGGTACGACGAAGGGCGATCCCCTTAAAGTCTTCAAGGCAGGCGCGGAGTTCGTCGAGACTGGCAGCCCCCCGAGCGCGTTCGCGGGCATCGCCCAGCGCTTCGATGGTGCCGGTAACAGGGGGCAGGGCCGGTGGTAAGGCGGCGGTGGTCTGCATCACGGTCGCGCTTAAAGCGCCGACAGCTGTTTCCGTAAGCTCAAAGCGATTGATGCTGTCTTCGCCCAATAACTCGTCGACCCCACAATCGAGGTAGAATTGCAACAATTGTGCAGGTGACAGCATACCTTCCATCGGAACAATCTGGCTTTATAATAAGAGTTGAAGCGTTCACCGTTATACCCCAGCCTGACGGGCAGGGAAAGCCCAAGGGCCAGCAGGATAAAAAGGATAACAAAAACATGACTCAACGCGATTCTATGCCCTTTGACGTGGTGATTGTGGGGGCGGG
>JAIXUW010000261.1 GCA_027483355.1 Alphaproteobacteria bacterium | reverse complement strand
GCCCGCTAAATTTATTTCGGCAAACTTCAGTAGAAATCACATTGAAACTACGTTTCAATATTGGAGAGAATCTCCAATGTGATTTCAGATACGATACTAAGGTGCTAACAGAGTATCACCACTCCCGCAGAAGTTTTCAATTCGTATTCTATAGCCAAGCTCATCTATGCAGAAGTCTTCAACAGAGAAATCACTATATTCAGAATATTCAGGATATGCTTTGCATACACTAAGGTACAAATGACGATTAAACCGTGCATTATCTTCAAAAAAGATTACAGGTCTATCCCTTCTGAGTAGACCCGTTGACTTTGCAAACAAAAAACTCTCAGAACCCTGTGCATCACAGTGAATAAACCCTATTTCTGGCAGCTCAAGTTCATCAAGCGTAGTCATACTAACCTCTTCACCTTTTCTACCTACTGCAAGCCCTCCAAAGTTACATGGAAGTCTTGATTCATCTGTATATCTAGACTGAATATCACCATTAGCACCATCAATATCTGTATCAAACATGTACCCCTTTCCACTATAACAGAATCCAGCTTTCTGAATTGGAACAACCATATCTTGTAAATGATTATCACTCACTGTTTTCTGTAACAGGTGGAATAGATTTCGCTGTGGCTCCAATACAAATAGTTTTGCTGGAGGGGAGATATATCTGCTATAGACAAGAGTGCTAGTTCCACAATGACCTCCAATCTCAAGTATACTCTTTTTTGAATCTATATATTGCTTTAATCCAAGTAAAGTATCTTCGTCCCAGTAACCCCCCCTATCAAATACTGGCTTGATATACATTTCATTTTCATATAAATTAACAATACCATACTTTGTCGTATACGATACTATTTCGGGCATCTATCACCCGTGCGTATAAAAGAAGTTCATTAAATCCGCAGAACTATCAATGATACCAAAGAATATATACCAAACTTGGAAAACTCATAGCTTACCCCCGAGTATTGTTCTCATTCGGGAGAGACTTCAGAAGTTAAATCCGAGCTATACACTTCATCTATTTGATGATGCCACAATGGATACATGGATGCGCGAACATACAGATGAACAAGTGTTTCAAGCCTATTCAAAGCTTGCAGTTGGTGCAGCAAAAGCAGATCTTTGGAGATACTGTATATTGTATAGCTGTGGAGGAGTCTACTTAGATATAGATTCAGATATACTACAGCCACTCGATATATTCCTATTACCAACAGACCAAGCTGTAATCTCAAGAGAGTTGAATCGTGGATGTTTTCTTCAGTGGTGTATGGCTTTCTCCCCTAAACATCCAATTCTTAAAAGAGCAATTGAGATAGCCACTAACAATATCATGAAACGAACATCCACAAATGTAGCAGAAATTACAGGTCCCCACCCATTCTCACGAGCTGTAAACGAGATTATGCTAGAATATTACCCATCGTATTGTAATCTATATTATCAGCCAGATGAATCACTCAATTCCGCATTGAATACAGACACAGATGTGCGTTGTAAGTTCATTGGAATCGATTTTACAGATACTACATATGGGACACTGGCAGTTTGGAAATCTGCTAGTGCAGCTGACTTGTATACCACAGATACGCCACATTGGCTCGATATAGCATCCCCATTCATATAACTATTCTCCATACCCACTTTGTTCATCTCGTATAACGAGCCGAACAAAGGGGGAACACCGAGACTCGAACTCGGAACCATTCGGACCCAAACCGAATATGATAACCCTTACACCATGTTCCCACCACCTTGTCATAGGAGGTCCCGTTTAAGTAGCCATATCTGCGGCCCACCGCTCCGGCCCTAAACATCTGCTCAAACAAGAATATGACCTCCTGGATTCGCCACACGATGCCCGCTCTGCAAAAGGCCGAGTCCACTGGTCCCAAACCCTATCTGCTGGAGCTGACACCGGCAGGCTTCTGCTCACAATTCAATCGGTACCTCTATTCCTACATGTGGGCTCAAAAGAATGGTGGTGAGCTACAGGTCTACGATCTGAACAACTCCATTTCTCCCAGCTACGCCCTGCTTCGTGCTAGCTTCCGCGATACATCTGGTGTGAAGTTCGTATCCGATATGCCCCCAGGCTACACATCTCTAAAGGGTCGGCAGGTAGACTCAGATATATTTTACTATCTGTCATCCCTCCCTATCGCCTCCCTCCGTGCTGCCGCCCAGCATCTGTTCCAATTATCTGAATCAGCAGAAGCTTCCGTCCAGGCCATCCTGGATGCTGCAAACACTCCGCCCGTTTTTGATCTGACTGTCCATATCCGCTCCGGCGACAAGATTAGCAGCCGCGAGATGGATCCTATTCCGCTCCAGTCCTACATCACAGCCATCAAGAACTTCCAAAGGAAATCTGGAAAGAAGACCCTAAGTATATTCCTGATGTCGGATAATGAGGGTCTGGCCACACAGCTCCGTCAGCGCGCAGACCCCTCTTGGTCTTTCTTCAGCTTCCCCTCCACCCTCACCTACGGAAACGGATACACCCAGGGCGAGTTCAATCGCTTCAGCCGTCGCGCAAAGGAGACAGCCTACTTCCAGTTTCTGGCTGAGCTCGCCCTCGCACAGAACATCCCCGCCTTTATAGGCACCTTCTCCAGTCACGTATCCAGATTTCTTTATCTGACTTGCTCATCTATTGAGAATTTCACCAGCATTGATGTTCCCAAATACACGCCCCTATAAAAAGCTCACGCACTGACCTTAGATTCCGGGTGGGTTTGCGGGGAAATTGCCCCCCCCCTATGCGACTGCCGGAAGCTCAATACTCATCCTCATCCTCATCACAGCCCGCCGTGCGAATCTCGATATGCTGGCCACCTCCAAAGGGGACGGGTGCGACAGTGAAGTGGCCAAAGCCATCTGTGGTAAACTTCACCTTGGTCTTGTAATCAATGATGCGACCGGGGCCGCTCGTGTAGCCGGCGAGAAACTCCGTCTCGCTGAACATGGATACCGGGACAAAGCCAATCACGCCGGCATCCACTGAATACTCGTGGCCATCCGAGCCTGGATAGCCACCATCCCCATACGCCGTCCGGAAGACAGCCATTGTAATGGCTCCCTTCTGGAAGATTCCCTCGTCGTAGTTGAACTCCCCACCCCAGACCTTGTCATACCACTCCGAGGCGTCCGACTGCAGCGGATAGCAGATATCTCCAAAGTAATACCGCCCGGGCGGAAAGGTGTAGGACTTCCCTGGCAGCTTTACCCACGTCTCTGGAGGAGGAGGGGGCGGCGCGTCCGCCGCGGCCGCCGGAGCGGCAGCCGTCTGCGGACACTTCTTCCGGTTGTGGCCAGGCTGGCGGCAGACTCCACACTTTCGGACCGTCGTGCTCGGGGCCGGCAGGGCGGCAGGAGCCGCGGGCTCCACCCCCGCCATCTCCTGTGCCGTCTTCCGACACTCCTCCATCCACTCGCTGCTGCTATTCCACGCCCCAGTCCGGACCCCCTCGAAATAACACATCCTGTGGTCCTGCCCAAGAGCCAGCAGGCACACGGGGCACTTGGGCGCGAGCTCGACGGCGGCGGACATTTGTGGGTGGTCTCGGTATGAACTCCTTTCGGCGGCAAGCAGCTTCAATTTTTGGGGGAATCGACCACCTCCGCACCCTCCAGATACTCCACAGGTATCTGTAACATGCTATCATTATGGTCGGCCTCAAACCAGGCAACAGTCCCTGGCCGCCGCTCCGCTACCATTGCCCACAGATTCACCTCCCATGTGAGTCGCCCCGTAGCGAGCACCTCCTTTAAAGCTTCTCGGCAGGTGACATGCCACTCCATCGTCCGGGTGGTCGGCATAAGAAAAAACCCTCCACAAAAGGTCCACAAAATCTGCGCACAATACGCCTCTACAGGGTGAGGAGAGTCAGCCGGTGGCCGACAACCAGGTATCAACGGGACACGGAGCCGATGTGATACGCTTGCTGTAGCTAGCTGTGTAAGTGTCCGGGTGGGTTCGCGCAGAACTTTCGCAATCGACGCATCGAGAAAGGCTACAAAGGGGGTCTTCACAAGCCCATCGCGCACCGCGCGTGCGAGTAGCTCGGACTTGATATGCATTAATGTCATAAATGCCTCTGTATCTTTGGCATGGGTGCGACGCGCAGGCAACTCCTTTTGAGGCGCGCCGGCGATATGAATTGCGATTTCTGTAGCAGCGAAATAGGTTGGAAGTATCTGTAGGCCGGGATAGGCATCCTGCGGTCCCAGAATCTCCTGGTAGTAGGCATCTACATATAACAAAAGGGGGAGCTTCGCTTGGAGCAGTTGCGCCAGCCAGGCAATACGCTTAAAAGGGGGGTTGGGGTCCGCAGGATTGCGGACCAGCATGCTGACGAATGTGATGTTGGGGGGCGGAGTGGCTGGGGGCTCCATCTGCCTAGAGGTCCTCTACATCCCGTCCCGCAGCGAGCGCGGCCATCACACGGTCCGGGTGAAACACGTGCGCCACAAGCTCCTCCTTTAAAGGGCCAATACGCTGCTTGAACTGCTGACGGGCTGTTGCCTGCGCCTGCTTCAGAAGCTGGTGCGTGAACTCACGGAGTCCTTCATCACGCCACAGAGCAGGACGAATGGCTGGAAAGGGTGTGATGTGTGTCATGCGGCCGGCTTTGTCTGCCAGTCGCTGAAAGAACTCGTTGAGCGGATAGCCGATGAGCGGCCTCGTAGGAATGAACTCCATAAGGGTTGTGAGCGTATCACGCCACATCATGCCCGAGATATCGACATTGGCATTGTTCAGCGGAATCGGAATGCGCATCGTGAGTAGCCTGCCAAGGGTGAAGATGGGGTTTGCATTCTGGAAATAGGGGCCGAGCAGATCACGGATAATCTGGTGGTAGTAGGTCGGGAGCGGTTCACGTGTACAGACGGCAACGGTGCGCATGTTTCGCTTCACCTGTCGCTCCCACAACTCTGGGAAATTGCTATAGGGGTTCATGATACCGGCGCGGATGACCAGGTCATACACGTAAGCAGCGCAGTCCCGCTCATACCAGTCCTCTGATATCGAGAGTGCTGTGAGCCGGTGCGTGTGTGCAGCGGTCCACTGAAAGTGCGGAGCCTGGAGCACTCGCAGAATCCACTGGCGCTCAGGCTGCGTCTGAAAGATAGATGCGAGGCCAAAGAGGAGATTCACAGGCCGATCCTCTCGAAAGAAGTTCCGGTGGCGGTGACACAGCGGATGGCTACTGTATTCGGTTGGCTGTCCGTAGCCACGACATGGATGTCCGTCGCGACGGAGAGCACAGCAATACATTCTTCTGCTGGACTTGGGGGTAAAAAGGTGTGGAGGGGTGCTGAGTGGCCAATT
>JAIXUW010000134.1 GCA_027483355.1 Alphaproteobacteria bacterium | reverse complement strand
GCCGCCATTTCGCTATGGCCTTCTTCTTGCATGCGGTTGGTTTGATATTTGCTGCGCAGGCCCATGATACGCCATTGCAGCAGCACCAGTAAAAGACCCAGAATAGCGGCGTAGAGCGGCGTAACGATCATGTGATCCCCCGTTGATAAAAAATACGCCTTTAGTATAGACGAAGACAGGCGTTAAGGGGATATGTTTCGCGTTACAGGCGGGGCGGCTTTTTTTGCGCTGCAATGCGGGCAAGTTTTTCGAGGGTCTGACGGTGCATGATGGCTTGCAGGCGGTCGCGGTCCGCGTCGAGGAGAGCGGTCCGGGCCGGGTCTTTGGCGTCTGAATGCGCCGATTTACCTTGGCTATCCTGCGCGGTGATCAAAGCGCCGGCTTGATAAAGATAGACAGCCGTCTCGGCGTGTCCGGCCCAGGCGGCCAGCATCAGCGCGGTCTGACCGTTATAGGGGTTTTGCTGATCAAGCTTGGCGCCGCGGGCCAGCAAAAAACGCGCTGTCCGCGTATCGCCGCGCCGCGCGATAAGCATCAGCGGCGTGTTGCCCTCGGCTGTTGTTGTATTGACATTGGCCCCCATTAAAATCCATTGCTCCAACAGGCGATGATCGGGTTTACCGCTGACGCAGGCGCGCAGCAGGCTGTCGGTCGCGTCGTCCGCAGGCATACGGGTACCGGGCATACTGTCGTCTCCCTCTTAAGCCTGGGTGCCGCCGACGGTCAAGCCGTCGATGCGCAGCGTGGGTTGACCAACGCCGACCGGGACGCTCTGCCCGTCCTTGCCGCAGGTGCCGATACCGGGATCAAGGGCCATGTCATTGCCGATCATGGCGACTTTGGTCAGGCAATCCGGACCATTGCCGATCAGTGTGGCGCCCTTAACGGCGGGGCCGATTTTGCCGTCTTCGATCAGGTAGGCTTCAGATGCCGAGAAGACGAACTTGCCCGAGGTGATATCGACCTGCCCACCGCCAAAATTGACCGCATAGAGGCCGCGCTTGACGGATGCCACGATTTCTTCAGGCGCATGGTTGCCGCCCAGCATCACCGTATTGGTCATGCGCGGCAGGATGGGGTCGGCATAGGATTCGCGTCGGCCGCTGCCGGTTGATTGCGTGCCCATCAGGCGGGCGTTCATACGGTCTTGCAAATAGCCCACCAGAATGCCGTCTTCGATGAGGACATTGCGCTGTGTGGGCGTGCCTTCGTCGTCGATGCTAAGCGACCCACGGCGTTCCGGCAGGGTACCGTCATCGACGACGGTAATGCCTTTGGCGGCGACCTGCTGGCCGATAAGACCGGAGAAAGCCGAGGTTTCTTTGCGGTTAAAATCGCCCTCTAACCCGTGGCCAATGGCTTCGTGCAGCAAAATACCGGGCCAGCCGTTGCCCAGCACGACGGTCATTTCACCGGCGGGGGCGGCGATGCTGGACAGGTTCACCTCCGCCTGGCGAAAGGCTTCGTCGACGGCAGATTTCCAGGTACCTTCATCAAACAGCTTCTCATAGCCGTGACGGCCACCCATGCCGTAATAGCCGTCTTCCATGCGGGTGCCGTTATCGAGGTAGACGGAAATACTGAGGCGCACCAGCGGGCGCAGATCGGCGCGACGTTCACCGCCGGTGCGGATGATCTGCACCGCTTTCCAAGACGCTGCCAATTGAATGGAGACCTGCTTGACGCGGCTGTCCTTGCCACGCGCATAGGCATCAATTTTTTGCAGCAGGGCGATTTTATCTTCGAAGGGGATCGCCAGCAACGGATTGTCGTCGCTGTAGAGATGCAGATTGGTCCGTCGCGGCGCCACGTCCATCGTGCCGCTGTAGCCATGATGCACGGCGCGCACCGTATCGGCGGCACGGGTGAGGGCGGGCTCGCTCAGCTCGCTTGCATGGGCGTAGCCAAAAGTCTCGCCGGCCACGGCGCGTAAACCGAAACCACGGTCGGTGTCGTAGGACGAGCTTTTCAGGCGACCATCATCCCAGGCGAAAAATTCAGATTGCACGTATTCCAGGTACAGCTCGCCGTCGTCGCCGCCGGTCAGGCTGTTATCGACGATGCGCTGGGCCGCCACCGGGTCGAGGCCTGTCTGGGCATAGAAAAGATCATCGGTGACGGAAAGGCTGGGGCACATAGAGGGGCGTCCTGAATGATATGAAATCAGAGATATGTTTTTATCACGTCAATTCAACCATGTGTACGCCATATTGACAGGGCTTTTCAAGGTTATGTATAAATAATCCATGTTCCCCATTGATTGTACCCATGCTGACCATCCCGAGGTCCGTCACGTTTTGTCCTTGTACGGGCAGAATCCGCCTGTTTGGTCGTCCGAGGTGCTGACGGTTGCCCAGACCCTTGAAAAGGCCGACTGTTTGGACGGCGAAACCCTGGCGGCGCTGCTGGCCGCCCCCCTCTATGGCACGACACGTTTTGCCCGCGTTGATTTAGGTGTGCAAAAGCTGACGGGACTTTTTCTCGATACCAGCTTTAGCAAGGGAGAAATCACGGTGGGTCAGGCGGTCGACCGTCTTTTGACGTCGCCGGCGCTAGAAGCACGGCTGCGCTTTGTGGCACTGCTGCGGGCGATGCAACAGGTACCCATCATGCCAACCAGCCGGGCCGGGGAATTGGCGTGGTATCATTTGGGCCATATGGTTGTTTACATGGCCGAGGCGCTGGGTCCGAAGGTCGCTGAAAAAGATTCGCTGATCCCCCCCGATCTTCTTTATGGTTTGGTGGGTATAGCCCAAACCGCCGTTAAGGCGCTGGCTGCTATGGCCCCCGATTTGGTTGATGATCTGCCGGGTCTCGTCGAAAAGCTTCAAACCCTGCCCGGGCGGTTGGCGGTTCTGGCCTTGCCGCCGCCCGAACTGCCGGCGATGGACAGCGATATACGCCGCTATCTGCGTGATGACGAATTACGTGCGCGGCTCAAGCCCCGTCACATTCTCAAACTGTAAAGCTGCCTTATTTATTGCGTCTTTGAAGCGAAAGCTTTTTCCGCTAAGCTGATGTACCGCCATTTATCAGACAAGGACCGCGCCATGACGCAACTTGCCAGCCAGATCAGCACCACCGGTGACGATTACGCCGCCAATACCGCCGCCATGACGGGATTGGTGCAAGATTTACGCGACAAGCTGACGACGATTGCCTTGGGCGGTGATGAAACTGCCCGGGCCAAGCATCTGGGGCGCGGTAAAATGCTGCCCCGTGACCGGGTGAAAAACCTTTTAGATGCCGGCACGCCGTTTTTGGAATTCTCCGCTTTCGCCGGTTATCAGGTTTATGACGATGTGGTGCCCGCCGCGGGTATCATCACCGGTATCGGCCGCGTCTCGGGTCAGGAATGCGTCATTGTCGCCAATGATGCCACCGTCAAGGGTGGTACCTATTATCCGCTGACGGTGAAAAAACATCTGCGCGCGCAGGAAATTGCCGCGCAAAATAATCTGCCGTGCATCTATCTAGTTGATAGCGGTGGCGCCTTTTTGCCCCGTCAGGATGAAGTTTTCCCCGACCGCGACCATTTCGGCCGTATCTTTTTCAATCAGGCCAATATGTCGGCCGCCGGTATTCCGCAGATTGCCGCGGTCATGGGCAGTTGTACGGCCGGTGGTGCCTATGTACCCGCCATGTCGGATGAAAGCGTGATAGTCAAAAATCAGGGCACCATTTTTCTGGGCGGCCCGCCGCTGGTCAAGGCCGCGACTGGCGAAGAAGTCACGGCCGAAGATCTGGGCGGGGCCGATGTGCATTGCCGCCAGTCGGGTGTCACCGACCATTACGCGCAGAATGATGGCCACGCGCTGGAAACCGTCCGCCGTATCGTTGGTAACCTCAACCGCACCAAGCCGCAGCAATTGCATATGCGCGATGTGGCCCCGCCCAAATACGACCCGCGCGAGATTTACGGCTTGATCCCGTCCGATTTGCGCAAACCCTATGATGTGCGTGAAGTTATCGCCCGCATCGTCGACAACTCTGATTTCGATGAATTCAAAAAACTCTATGGCGAGACGCTGGTCTGCGGCTTCGCCTATCTGTTCGGTATGCCGGTTGGCATCGTTGCCAATAACGGCATCCTGTTCTCGGAAAGCGCCGTCAAGGGTGCCCATTTCGTCGAGCTTTGCTGCCAGCGCAAGATTCCGCTGATCTTTTTGCAAAACATCACCGGTTTCATGGTGGGCAGATCTTATGAGGCAGGCGGTATCGCCAGCGACGGCGCTAAACTGGTCCATGCGGTATCATGCGCCCAGGTGCCGAAACTGACCGTGCTGATCGGCGGGTCATTTGGTGCGGGCAATTACGGGATGTGTGGCCGTGCCTTCAATCCGCGCTTTATGTGGTCATGGCCCAACAGCCGCATTTCCGTGATGGGCGGCGAACAGGCGGCAAGTGTGCTGGCCCAGGTGCGCAAAGACGCGATGAGCGCCAAGGGTCAGCCATGGCCCGCCGCAGAAGAAGAAGCCTTCAAAAAGCCCATCCGCGATCAATACGAATATCAGGGCCACCCGTATTACGCCTCGGCCCGTTTATGGGACGATGGTATTATCGACCCCGCTGATACGCGCATGGTGCTGGGCCTCTCGCTCTCCGCCGCGCTTAATGCACCCATTGCCGAGACGAAGTTCGGCGTGTTTAGGATGTAGGATATATCATGACCCAAACGCTTTATACAGTTAGCGATGGCGTGGCCACCATTACCCTCAATCGGCCCGAGGTTCTCAACGCCTTTGACGAAAATCTCATCCATGAATTGACCGAGCGTTTTCGCGAGGCCGGCACCGATGCCGATGTGCGGGTTGTGGTGTTGCGGGGGGCGGGGAAAAGTTTTTGCGCGGGTGGCGATCTCGGCTGGATGCGCCGCATGGCCGATTATTCGTTCGAGCAAAACGTCGAAGATGCGTCGCGTCTGGGTACGCTGCTGGCCACCATTAATACCTGCCCGAAACCCACTATCGCGCTTGTGCATGGCAATGCCTTTGGCGGCGGGGTGGGTCTGGCGGCGTGCTGCGATATCGTCGTCGCTGAAGAAACCGCGCTGTTTTCTCTCTCCGAGGTACGCATCGGCATCATCCCCAGCATCATTCTGCCTTATGTGATTACCGCGATTGGCGAGCGTCAGGCGCGGCGTTATTGCCTGACAGCCGAGCGCTTTGACGGCAAGCGCGCCGCCGACATCGGCTTTGTCCATGAAGTAGTGACCCCGGGTGGGCTTGATGCCATGGCCGATAAAATCATCGCGGCGCTTAAAGACGGCGCACCCGGTGCGCAAGCGCGCGGCAAACAATTGATATTGGACATTGCCAAACGGCCGATTGATCCCGCTGTTATTCAATTAACGGTGGAG
>JAIXUW010000070.1 GCA_027483355.1 Alphaproteobacteria bacterium | reverse complement strand
GTGTCTGGTCAAGCTGGAACCCCCAGAGCAAACAACTACGGCACCGGCTGCAGCCTCCCCGCCGCCAAAAATGGGGAGATAGGCATTTAAAAAGCCCGCCGGTGAAGGCGGGCTTTTTTATAAGGCTGCGCGGATTTTAAGCGGCCTGCCGCACGGCATAAAGCTTGGCTTCAACCACCGCCACGCGGCGTTGCAGGCGCTGCACTTTTTGCTGGTCGTCTTTAGCAAAGACGATATCGTCTTTCAGATCAGCCATTTCTTTATCGAGGGCTGCGGTGTCGATATCGCTGAGCGGCAGCGCTTCTTCCGCCAGCAGCGAGCAGACGTTGTTGTTGACATCGGCAAAGCCGCCGGCGACGAACAAAGTCTTTTGGCTCATATCCGGTGCCGTAATGGTAACGATACCGGGACGCACGGCCGCCAACAGCGGCGCGTGATCAGCCAGCACGCCGAAGTTACCGGCCTCGCCCGGGATCTCGACCATATAGACCTGTTCGGAGGCCAGGACCTGTTCAGGGCTGACCAATTCGAACTGGAAGGTTTTGTCGGTGAGCTTGTCCACGGACGGTATCCCTTATGCTGCGGCTTTCGCCATTTTCTTGGCTTTTTCGACGGCTTCCTCGATGGTGCCAACCATGTAGAAGGCAGCTTCTGGCAGGTGGTCGTATTTACCGTCAACGATACCCTTGAAGCCTTTGATGGTGTCCTCAAGCGCCACGAAAACGCCGGGCGTGCCGGTGAAGACTTCGGCCACGTGGAAGGGCTGCGACAGGAAGCGCTGAATTTTACGCGCGCGCGCAACAGTCAGTTTGTCTTCTTCCGACAGCTCGTCCATACCCAGAATGGCGATGATGTCTTGCAGCGCTTTGTAGTTCTGCAGGATTTTCTGCACCGCACGAGCAACCGTGTAGTGCTCTTCGCCAATTACGCGTGGATCAAGAATGCGCGAGGTAGAATCGAGCGGATCGACGGCCGGGAAGATCGCCATCTCGGCAATCTGGCGGCTGAGAACGGTGGTCGCATCCAGGTGTGCAAACGAGGTAGCAGGTGCCGGATCGGTCAAGTCATCGGCTGGGACGTAGATGGCCTGAACTGAAGTGATCGAGCCTTTGTTGGTCGAGGTGATGCGTTCCTGCAAGGCACCCATGTCGGTGGCGAGCGTTGGCTGGTAGCCCACCGCCGAGGGAATACGACCCAGCAGGGCCGATACTTCAGCACCCGCCTGGGTGAAGCGGAAGATGTTGTCGACGAAGAACAAAACGTCCTGGCCTTCCTGATCGCGGAAGTGTTCGGCTACCGTCAGACCCGTCAGGGCCACGCGGGCACGGGCACCGGGGGGTTCGTTCATCTGACCGTAGACGAGAGCGACTTTGGATTCGCCACCATCGGTCTTGATAACGCCCGATTCCATCATCTCGTGGTAAAGGTCATTACCTTCGCGGGTACGCTCGCCCACACCGGCGAAAACGGAAACACCACCGTGCTTCATGGCAACGTTGTTGATCAGCTCCATAATGGTGACGGTTTTGCCAACACCGGCACCGCCGAAAAGGCCGATTTTACCGCCCTTGGCGTAAGGCGCCAACAGATCGACAACCTTAATGCCGGTGACCAGCATTTCGGTTTCGGTCGACTGGTCGATAAAGGCCGGTGCCGCGCGGTGAATTTCAGACAGTTTCTTGGCATTAACGGGACCACGCTCGTCAATCGGCTCGCCGACGACGTTGATGATGCGACCCAATACCTCGGTGCCGACCGGCACGCGGATGGGGGCGCCCGTGTCATTGACGGCCTGGCCGCGCACGAGACCTTCGGTTGAATCCATCGCGATGGTGCGCACAGTGTTTTCGCCCAAGTGCTGTGCTACTTCCAACACCAGCTGCTTGCCGTCGTTGGTGAGGGTCAGCGCATTCAAAATCGCGGGCAGTGCGCCATCGAACTGAACGTCGACAACGGCGCCGGTGACCTGGGTGATTTTACCCTGTTTGCCGTCGTTGCTGGATGCGAGTTTAACCATGGTATTGCTCCTGTCTTTCAATGCTTAGACGGCTTCGGCGCCGGAGATGATTTCAATGAGTTCTTTGGTGATATAGGCCTGACGGGCGCGGTTATACTTGATCGTCAGTTTGTTGATCATGTCGCCAGCGTTGCGCGTCGCGTTGTCCATGGCGGTCATACGGGCCGCTTGTTCACCCGCCGCACTGTCGAGGAGCGCGCGGTAGATTTGAATAGCCAGGTTGCGTGGCAGCAAGCGATCGAGAATTTCCTCTTCGGATGGCTCGAATTCGTACAAGGCGCCTTGCTCATTCTGCGGTTGCTCGTCGGGCGTAGCCGTCGTGGCCGCTTCCGCTTGCAGCGGAATCAGCTGTTGCGCCACCGGCGTTTGCGTCATCACCGATTTGAACTGGTTATAGACCAGGCTGCACACATCGAAGTCACCGGCTTCAAGCATCCCCAGCACATGATCGGCAACGCTTTGAGCATCGGCGAAGGATAGGCGCTTTTTACCGATACCTTCGTAGGTATGGATGATCTTGCTGCCGTGATCGCGTTTGAGGGCGTCGCGGCCTTTGCGGCCGACGCAGATGATCTGCACGTCTTTACCGGCATCGAGCAGTTCGCGGATTTTGATACGGGCCAAACGCGCGACAAAGGCGTTAAAACCACCCGCCAGGCCGCGGTC
Source organism: Alphaproteobacteria bacterium (assembly GCA_027483355.1). GTDB lineage: Bacteria > Pseudomonadota > Alphaproteobacteria > Micavibrionales > UBA2020 > JAEXMB01. The sequence continues at coordinate 6,441 of JAIXUW010000070.1, read as the reverse complement.
AGAGGTAATCACCACCAGCAAATGTTTTTGGTCGCGCCCCGTCCCCGCCATCAAGAGCGGTGCGGCACCACCCGCATCCATTTTTGAAACCAGGCGTTGCAGCATCGCCGCCATGCGCGCGGCATAGGGCTGGCTGGCTTCGGCCTGGGTTTGGGCACGGCGCAATTTCGACGCTGCGACCATTTTCATGGCCGAGGTGATCTTGCGCGTGGACTTCACGCTGGCGATCCGGTTTCTGAACTCTTTTAAGCTCGGCATCCTGCTATCCCGTCAGCGGTGAATTAAGCGGCTTTTTTACCCGACACAAAAGTCTTGGTGAAATCTTCCAAAAACTTCTGCAGGGCGGCTTTGGTCTCGTCCGAGATTTTCTGCTCGGTCGCGATAGCTTTCAAAATAGCGGTGCCATGGGTACGGAGCGCCGAGAGCAACTGCGCCTCATAAGCATTCACGTCGCGCACGGCCACGGTATCCAGATAACCATTCACGCCGGCGAAGATCGAGCAGACCTGCTCTTCCATCGACAAGGGGCTGAACTGCGGCTGTTTCAGCAATTCGGTGAGACGCGTACCACGCGCCAGCAACTTCTGGGTCGAGGCGTCGAGGTCCGAGGCGAACTGCGCAAAGGCTTCCATCTCGCGGAACTGGGCAAGATCGAGCTTGATGGTGCCGGCCACCTGTTTCATCGCTTTGGTCTGCGCGGCAGAGCCCACACGCGAAACGGAGAGGCCAACCGAAATAGCCGGACGCACGCCTTTGTAGAACAGGCCGGTTTCCAGGAAGATCTGACCATCGGTGATCGAGATCACGTTGGTGGGAATGTAGGCCGAAACGTCACCGGCCTGGGTTTCAATGACGGGCAATGCGGTCAGCGAACCCGCACCCTCGGCATCCGACAACTTAGCCGCACGCTCCAGCAGGCGCGAGTGGAGATAGAAAACGTCGCCGGGGTAAGCTTCGCGGCCGGGCGGGCGGCGCAGCAGCAACGACATCTGACGATAGGCAACAGCCTGTTTCGACAGGTCATCATAGACGATCAGTGCGTGCATTTTATTGTCGCGGAAATATTCGCCCATGGTGCAACCGGTATAGGGGGCCAGGTACTGTAAGGGGGCCGGGTCCGAGGCGGTGGCCGCCACGACGATGGAATATTCCATGGCGCCGTTGTCTTCGAGGGTTTTGACCAGTTGTGCCACGGTCGAGCGTTTTTGGCCGACGGCGACGTAGACGCAATAGAGCTTTTTCGACTCGTCGGTGCCTTTGTTGGCTTCTTTCTGGTTCAGAATGGTGTCGATCGCAATGGCGGTCTTGCCGGTCTGGCGGTCACCAATGATCAGTTCGCGCTGACCACGGCCGATCGGCACGAGCGCATCGAGCGCTTTGATACCGGTCTGCATTGGCTCGTGCACCGATTTACGGGCGATAATGCCGGGGGCTTTGACGTCAACGCGGCGGGTCTCTTCCGACTTGATCGGACCTTTGCCGTCAATTGGGTTGCCGAGGGCGTCAACGACGCGTCCGAGGAGGCCTTTACCGACGGGCACAGAAACGATCTCGCCGGTCTGGCGCACGGTGTCGCCTTCTTTAATGTCGCGGTCTTCACCGAAAATAACCACACCGACGTTGTCATTCTCGAGGTTCAGGGCCATGCCCTTAATGCCGTTCGAGAACTCAACCATCTCGCCCATTTTCACTTTGTCGAGACCGTAGACGCGGGCGACACCGTCACCGACGGAGACGACCTGGCCCACTTCAGCCACATCGGCCTCGGCGCCAAAGTTGGCGATTTGTTTTTTGAGGATAGAGGAAATTTCAGCGGCGCGGATTTCCATGATTTAAGCGACCTCTTTCATTTTCTTGCTGTCAGTGGCGGTTGTTGGGGTAACAAGAGCGCGATGCAGGCGCTCCAGCTTGGTTTTAACGGAGTCATCAATACGCAGATCGCCGACATGGACAACCACACCGCCAATCAAGGACGGATCGACCTGTTGATCGAGGCGTACTTTAAGGCCGGTGAGCTTATCCAGTTGCGTGGCCAGTTTTTTCGCTTGCGCCTCATCCAACGCGGTGGCGCTCACGACGGTGGCGGTGGTTTCGCCCTTGGCAGCAGCAATCATTTCCAGCGTTGCCTCTGCCATGGCGCGCAGGTCATTCAGGCGGCGGTTGCGAGCCACAGCGCCAATAAATTTTTGTGCCAACGAACCCAGGCCCAGATGGGTGGCAACAGCTGCAGCACCTTCGGCCTGTGCCGTGCGGCTGAGGGATGCATTACCGGCAAAGGCGGTAAAGTCGGCGCTCGCGGAAATGGCAGCGACCAGGGTACGCAAATCTTTTTCCAGACCCTCAAGCACGTTTTGCTCTTGGGCCAGGCCGAAAAGAGCCGTGGCATAGCGTCGGGCGATGTCACTGTGACGGGCGCTGGCGCTCATGGTTTCCCCTTGTTTATTTTTCCGGCCGGCCGCGATGGCGCTTTTTGTGGCCGGAACCTTATTTAACGTGTGCCGTGGGTGTACCATAGGGCTAAGATTCTATGCAAGGGGGCATGGCCCCAACGCGCATAGTTATATAGTCAGATAGCGCGATTTGTTTTTTATGTTAATTGTTGTGGTTTTTAAGGGCGAAAATCTCGCGGCCGCTGCCGACAAAAGCACCACCGATAATCAAGCCACAGGCCAGCCAGGCCGTGGTCGTCACCGGGATATCCCCCAAAATAGCCAGGGCCAGGGTGGATAAAAGCGGCGTCAGGTAAGATCCCGCACCCATCACCCGCACATCGCCGCGCCGGGCACCGTAATCCCAGCAGGCATAGGCCAGGCCAAAAGTGCCAAAGCCGATCAGGGTCAGGGGTAGTAGATCTTTCAGCGCCGGCCATTGCCAGGCGGCGTTAAAAGAACCCGGAAAGATCTGCCCAATCGGCCAGGTCAGCAGACACAGAGCTGCCACGCCAAAGAAAACCGGGCCCAGCGCATAGGTCGGCACTCGCGCAAAATCACGCCGCAAAACCAAGGAATAAATGGCCCAGCTGATCGCCGCCGTCAGCGCCGCCAAATAGCCCACGATATATTCCGCCGACAAATGGATCCCCATCTCGCCGGTGACAAGCCACAAACATCCCGCAAAACCCATGGCCACACCCAGAGCGTGCCACCACCGCAGCGGTCGGCGCAAAATCGGCACAGATAACAGCACAATCAGCAGAGGCCACAGATAATTAATCAGGCTGGCCGTCACAATCGGCGCATAACGTAGCCCCAAAACGAAACCGGCGTTGTTGATAAAAACCAGCGTTATCACGATGGCGTAATAGCGCGGCGATTGACGGACAAAAGCAAAACCACCCGCGAGCCACCGTCCCCACAGCGTCAGCGCCGCACCGCCCAGCAAAAAACCGATGGCAAGGATTTGAAAGGTCGGCAAATCACGGGTCAGATGTACCGTCAGCGCGGCCAGACCCCAAATGATAATTGCCACGAAACCAATCGCGGTTGCGCGCGGATCGCCATTCAGGGGTAAGGACCGGTCAGGCATATTTTACGGCGCCAGGCGTGCTTTTATCTTGGCGGCCAGCGTATCGGCAGGGTCGGCATCGCGGAAAACTTCTAGCAATTCGCCTTCCGGCGACATCAGGAAAACATAAGAAGAATGGGCCATGGTGTAATTCTCGGGATCACCCCCGTCGACTTTGGCCGCATAGACCTTATAGCCTTTTTCGACCTGCTTGATCTGCACCTCGGTACCGGTCAGGCCCAGAATCGCCGGGTGATAATTCTCCAGATAGGTCTTCATGGTGGCGACATCATCGCGCGCCGGGTCGATGGTGATAAACAGCGGCTGCAGTCTATCGCTATCTGGCCCCAGGGCATTGAGAGCGGCCGTCATCTTATCAAGGGCAGCCGGGCAGATATCCGGGCAATGGGTGAAGCCAAAAAAGACCAAGGTGTGTTGACCCGGCCAGCTTTGGTCGGTGACGGTCTGACCGTTATGATCGGTCAGTTCAAAGGCACCGCCCACACTGCTGCCCGCCACCGCAGGGGCAGGCGCCGCTATCGTATCAACCATGTCATGACCGCTATGATCAGTAGCCGCCATTTCAGTCGGCGCATCTGTGCTGACCATATCTTCGGCGGCACTGTCGATGGCCACCGCTGTGGGCAGATCAATCCCCACCTGATCTTCGCCGCTGGCCACCACGGCGGCGGGTTCTGGCTGATTCTCGCGCGATTGTTGCAAGACGGCGATCCCCCCACCAATGGCGAAACCAACCAGGGCCAAAATCATAAAGCGGTAAAAGCGTTGCATCGATTGATCTCCTTTAATTTTATAGGGTCTTTATAGGCTTTTCGGCTTGCCGCTTCAAGCCCCGACGGCGGTCACCTCATCGGCGAAACGCTCATAAAAAGCATGCATCCATTCCAAACGGCGCGCACCCTCGGCACGGGCGGCGGGGGTATGCATGGTCTCGACCAAGCCAAAGAGCTTGACCTTGAAATGATCAAGCGCATAGCGCTGATCGTCAGGCGCGCGCTGCTCGGCTTTGACGTCGGCGGCGTCGTAATAGGCGCGGCCCAGAATACCGCTGACGGTAAAGGTGCGGGCAATGCCGATGGCGCCAATGGCATCAAGGCGGTCGGCGTCCTGCACCACTTTGGCCTCCAGCGTTTCGCACGGGATCGCCGCGCTGAAACTATGCGCGGCAATCGCATGGGCAATACCCGGCAAATATTCGGCCGGATAGTCAATTGAGGCCAGCCATTCGCTGGCCGCCGCCGCCGATAGTTTCGATGCCTCTTTGCGGCGGGGGTCGTTTTTGGGCACGCTGACGAAATCATGGAAATAAGCGGCCGGGATGACGATATTTTCATCCGCCCCCTCTGCTGCCGCCAGCCGCCGCGCCATGGCGACCACACGTTTCACGTGTAACAAATCGTGCGAGGGGTCGGTATTGGGGTAGATCTCGGCCGCTTTTGCCTCGAAGTGCTTGATCCAGCTGTCGATTGTCATGCCGCCGCCCCTTTGCCGGTTTTGGAATAAATGATGATAAACAAACCAACAAACACCAAAGCACCGCCCACCAGCGTCGCGGTATCCCATTGTTTGTCCCGGAACAAGAACCAAGCGAAGAGGGGCATAAAAACCGGATAGGCGACTTCGCCAATCGCCGCATAGGTAGGGTTGATATGCTTCATGACAACCGTGGTAATCATCCAGGCACACCAGGCAACCGCAATCGCCCCACACAAAAACAATACCGTCTTGGGTTCGGTCTGAAATTGACTAACGTTTAGATTGTCGCGATCAATCCAGATGACGAAGGCCGCAAATATGGCCGAGACAAAAAAATTGTAGAAAAGAAATGTCGAAATCGACATCGTTTTTAAAACGGCCCCCATAATGGCGTAGTTAAGGCCATACAAAACGGCGCCGACAAAAGGCAGGATATAAAGAAGGGTCATGATCTTCACCAACAAGTGGCGCGCCCTGCAGGAATCGAACCTGCAACCTGCCGCTTAGAAGGCGGCTGCTCTATCCAGTTGAGCTAAGGGCGCTTAGAAAGCTGCACGCCCCGCGGGCTTTAGTTCTCTTCGGTCGCGGGACGGAATTTGAAATTATCGAGATAGCTGCGCGGGCGCACCGTTTTGTGGTGCGCAGGCGTGAGGGTAAATTCGAGATTGTTGCCTTCGGCAAAAGCAATCGCTGCTTCACGGCTGGGGAAACGCAGGCGTACCTGGTTCAGCGTATCGGCAGAGGAGGTCCAGCCCATCAGGTCTTCGGGGCGACGTGGCGTTTGCAATTCGTATTCCAGCACCCAGTCGCCACCGGCACCAGGGCCAGACTGCATGGCGCTTTTGGCCGGCTGATAAATCTTTGCCTTCATGGCCTTTTCCTAACAGTCTTCTTCTTAAGAGAGGGCAATGGTCGGAGTGATAGGATTTGAACCTACGACATCCTGCTCCCAAAACAGGCGCGCTACCGGGCTGCGCTACACTCCGCCGTTGCCAAGGCTGACGTTATACGACATCAGCCCTCGAAAGCAAGTTGAATTTGTCGTAATTGACCGACTTAAGGGGCGGTTTCTTCGCTTGTTGTGTCGATTTCTGGGCTAGCATTATCCGTAACCGTTAGTTCCGCTGGTTTAATGCGGGTAAGGTCGACTTTGTCGCCCTCGGCGATGCCCAGTTTTTCGGCATGCCCCCCGGCGATTTCCAGGACGGCCACCACCGGCTCGACCGAGCTCACCGAGGTCAGGTCATTGGGGACGGCTTCCGGGTGGATATTTACGATGCTGCTATCCTCACCAATAAAAATCATATCAAGCGGGATCAGCGTGTCTTTCATCCAGAATGACACCACCCGCGGTGGCTGACCAAACCAGAACAGCATACCGGCATCATCCGCCAAACCTTCGCGGTGCATCAGGCCTTTTTGCAACTCTTCTGGCGTATC
>JAIXUW010000346.1 GCA_027483355.1 Alphaproteobacteria bacterium | reverse complement strand
GAGCAAAACTTCATCAGCGTCCGCGAAAAGACCACGCAGACGTTCAGCAATATGGACGATGAAAGCAGGGGGAACAGGGACAAGATCGCCCGTAAAAATTTCCGCCACGTCCAGATAGCGGGGATCGCGCTCCGGCGCATCCCATTCATCAAGAAAGACCGCCTCCGCCCCCAGCACGGCCAGCGCCGCCTGCTCTTCGGCGCGCCGCGCCGCCGCATTATTACCGGCGGTGAAGATATTGATCACCGTGACCCGGCCACCCGCTGCCCGTACACGCTGCATCTGCACGCCGCACGACAAGACAGCGTCATCCAGATGCGGCGAGACAATACATAAATGCATAACAGCCCTCTCAAAGCGGACTAGGCGCGATTCGTATCAAAGCCTATAATAGCCGGACCCGACCGCCAAGCTTTTAAACGAGACGCCCATGACCGTGCATCCCAGGCCGCCCGCACCCGATGCCCCTTTTGCGCTGCTGCGTGAAATGGCGGCGGTGCCCGATCTGATCCGTGGCTTTGATACCACCCGCACCGCCCCCTGGCGGCACCTGTGGCAGACGTCCCGTCAACTGCTGATCAGCGGCGAGGGTTCCAGCCGTATTTTCCCCGCCAAGAACCTGATCGCGCGGACGCGACAACTGGGCCTGCCGTTGAGTGTAACCACGGCCGGTGCGCGCGAAGCCGCCGAATACCCCACCGACGACGCCATCACCCTCGTGTTATCAAACAGCGGCCAGACCCGCGAAGCCGTCGCCTTAGCGGATACCCGCCCGATACAGGCGATCACCGCCCATGCCGACACGCCCCTCACCCGTGCGTCGCAAGACAGCCTTATCCTGCGCTGCGGCCCAGAGACCGCCGTCGCCGCCAGCAAAAGCGTCATCGAACAAGCCCTGCTGTTGCAGTCATTGGCCGAAGATCTCAGCCCCCCGCGCTTGGCTGAGGCCGCCGATCTTGCCCAGGCCATTTTGACCATGCCCCTGCCGCCAGGCAGTGCCGAGGCCCTGGCCGCCGCTCCTACCGCCTATATCGCCGGGCGCAACGACGGCGTTGCCGAAGAAACCGCCCTGAAGTGCTGCGAAATTGCCCGTATCAAAAGTCTTTATCTCGAAGGCACCTATGTGCTGCATGGCATCGAAGAAGTCATGACCGCCGACGATTGCGTTATCTTGATCGAGCCCTTCGCCGCCGAGATTGACCGTTATCAACGTTTTCTGCACGACGGCGTTGGGCTGAACATTATCGCCATCGCCAGTTTCGCCACGCCCTTTGCGACTCTGCAGATCCCGCGCTGTGCGGGCTTTGACGGCTATCTGCAATTGATGGCCGCTTGGCGCTTGCTGACCGCCGCGGGGCAATTGCGGGGTATCGACATCGATAAAACCCTGCGCGCACGCAAAGTCGGCAACGCCGTTGAGGCTGGCCGCTGATGTATCTGGTGGCAGACATCGGCGGCACCCATGCACGCTTCGCACTCGCGGATAATGCGGGCATTCATCAAGCCGAAATCTATCGCGCGGGCGATTATCCATCACTGCATACAGCCATCCGCCATTATCTGGCCACCAAAAATACCGCGGTCAAACAGGCGGCCTTGTCGATTGCCGCAACGCTCACTCGCGGTCAGGACAATATAGAACTCGTCAACCATGCAGCCTGGAATTTCAGTGCGGGCGCATTACAAGGAAGCCTGGAAATCGATGATCTGCTATTGCTCAATGACTTTGAAGCGCTAGCCCATGCCATCCCACAGCTCGACCATCAATATCTTCAGCAGATCAGCGACGGCAGCGCACGCCCCCATGCACCCATCGGCCTGATCGGCCCCGGTACCGGGCTTGGCATGGCGGGCATTTTCTCTGTCGAAGGCAAAACTCATGTGATGGCGAGTGAAGGTGGTAATGCCAGCCTACCTATCCCCGATGCCGCTGGCTTCGCGCTGATTGAATACATACGTCTTCACGAAAACCGGCATTTTATATCTGCCGAAGATATTTTATCTGGCCCCGGTCTGGTGAGACTTTATCAGGCAATTGCCCGGCGCGACGGGCGAGCACTGCTGTATGACGACGCCGCCGCCATTGCCAGCGCTGCCATGCAGGAAACCTGCGCGGCTACAGTTGCGGCGCGTAATCTTTTCTGCCAATGGCTGGGCGTCGTGGCGGGTGATCTTGCCCTGACGCTCCAAGCCAGCGGCGGTATTTATATTGCGGGCGGCATCATCCCGCAATGGACCGCGCATTTCAGACAAGATTTATTTCAGCGCGGGTTTACCGATAAAGGGCCTTATGCAGATTATCTCCGCGGCATTCCCGTCTTTATTGTCACGCATCCTTTGCCCGCGCTCGAAGGCTTGCGGCGGGTTATGTCTTTAAAATCGTAATAACCTCTCGCAGGGTTGCGGCGCACCAATTTTGTATGCAGGCGCTTGATGCTTTACAGGGTGAAGCAAGGCGTTAAAATAAAATCTCGCACGGCGCCGTCTTCTTGAAAGGTTCATCTCCGTCATGAAAAAATATTTTCTCGCCGCGACCGCTCTTTTATATATCACCAGCAGCCAACAGGCCGCGGCCGCGGGCTTTCAGCTCAAAGAGCAAAGCTCCAGCCTGCAAGGCCACGCTTTTGCCGGTGCCTCCGCCAAGGCGGATGATCTCTCTACTATGTTTTTCAACCCGGCCGGCCTTACCCGTCTGGAGGAAGGCAACCAGTTCAGCCTGACGACTTCGTACATTTTACCCAGCGCCACGTTTGAAACCTCATCGGCGACGTCCGTCGTCCCCGGTTTGGTGACGCCGGCGCAAAATGATGGTGGCGACGCCGGCGTGGGCGCTCTGGTGCCTGCCTTTTACGGCGCGGTCGATCTAGGTCTGGGGCCGCAGTGGCGCACCGGTATCGCGGTCAATACGCCCTTTGGCCTCTCGACCAAATACAACAATGGCTGGGTCGGCCGTTATGCCGCTTTGGAATCTGAACTACTCACCATCAACGTTGCACCCACGGTTGCCTATCAGGTCAACGACACCTTGTCGCTGGGTGCCAACGTGCAAGGGCAGTATGCCGAAGCCAAATTGACCAATGCTTTTTTTGATGGCGTGGGCGATGGCAACACCAAACTGGAAGGCGACGACATCGCTTTCGGCTGGGGTCTTGGCGCCTTGTGGGAACCGCGCAGCGACACCCGCGTCGGCCTTAATTATCGCAGCCGCATCGTCCATACACTCGAAGGCGATATCCGCACCGTCAACTCGGCAGGCGGTGTCGTTGCTGCCGGTACTGCTGGCGCCAGCGCCGGTCTCACCACCCCCGACATTCTCTCGGCTGGTATCGTGCATGATCTCGATGACCGCTGGTCGGTGATGGGCGAAGTCGCCTATACCAACTGGTCGCTGTTTGATGACCTGACCGTCATCAGTGATGCCGGGGTGCAGTTGCAAACGGTTGACGAAAACTGGGATGATACTCTTTTCGTGTCGGTGGGCGCTGAATATAAGCACAGCGAGGCCTGGACGTTTCGCGGCGGTATCGCCTATGACCAAAGCGCGGTTGACGCGGAACACCGCACCTTCCGCATCCCAGAGACCGATCGTATCTGGACGTCGCTGGGTGCCGGTTACGTGGTCAGCCCCACGGTCAGCCTTGACGTGAACTACACTTATATCTTCGCCAAAGATGCCCGCATTTCCGAAGATTTCGAAACGGCAGGCGGGGCTGTCACCGGCAACGTCTCCGGCGAATTTGATGCCCACGTCAACATCGCCACCCTGGGTGTCAATGTAAAATTCTAAACCGGCTAGAACCGAGAGCCGCCGTACAGCGTTTCAGCTGCCCGGCGGCTTCTTTATTTAATAGGTATTATGTTAGGCGCCCAGATCAGGCCCATTGCCGGCTGCTGTTGGCGTGCTAATTTAGAAAACGGCAGGGCAGCCGCCCGGTTATTTTTCGCAGCACCTTCACGACAGGTTCACTCTATGCCCTATCATTTTATCGACCTTGGCCTTATCACCCTGGTGGCGGCGCTGGCAGCCACCCTTCTTACCTGGCTGCGCCAATTACCCATGGTCGGCTATGTCGTGGCGGGCGTACTGATCGGCCCCGCTTTCCTGGGGCTGATCGACAGCGAAAGCCAGATCCGCATGGTGGCCGAACTGGGCGTGGTGCTGCTGCTATTTCTTCTAGGGATGGAACTGCCCCTTAAATCTTTTCGTGACAGCTATCGTCCCACGCTCTTAGTGACGCTTGGTCTGGTGGCACTAAGTCTGCTGATGACCTTTGCAATTGGTTTGGCGGTAGAGCTAACCCTTGCCGAAAAGATCGCTTATGCCTTTATCATCTCGCTCAGCTCGACCGCGGTCGCCATCAAGCTTCTCGAAAATCTTGGCCTCAAAGACAAAGGCACTGGCCAAGTGGCACTCAGCGTCCTGATTGCCCAGGATATTATTTTTGTCCCGATGATTTTGATTTTGAACGCGCTGGGCCAGGAGGGGTCGCTTGATCTCTCTTTCCTGCCCAAAATCATCGGCGCCTTGGGTGTGCTGACCGGCCTCATCTGGTATCTGACCCGGCGTGACGCCATTCGTCTGCCCTTTGCCAGCATCATTGATCACCATCCTGAACTGATTGCCGTCGCGGCCGTGGCACTGTGCCTGATTGCGGCGGGGCTGTCGGAATATGCCGGCCTGTCACCTGCTTTTGGCGCCTTTGTGGCGGGCTTGCTGGCCGGCAACTCCACCTCGCGCGAACACATCATGCACCGCATCGAACCCATGCAAAATGTCCTGATCATGGTGTTCTTCCTGTCGGTTGGCATGCTGATTGATTTCCAGGTCGTTGCCGATAACGCTCTGCTCGTCACACTGCTGCTGATTGGTAGCCTAGTGTTCAAAACGATCACCGGCGTTGCCCTTTTGAAACTGTCACTCCCCGCCGATCGTTGGCGCTGCAGTTTTGTCACTGGTCTGACCATCAGCCAGATTGGTGAGTTTTCTTTTATCCTTGCCGCCGCCGCCCTGGGGCAGGGCATTTTCTCCGAAGACAGCTACAAGATTATACTGGCCGTCATCGCGCTGAGCCTCGTCTTCAGTCCGCTGTGGACAGCCATCCTCGGCCGCTTTGTCGATATCGCCTATCGGGAACGCGCCACCAGCTGCATCATGTCAACCCTCAAAGCAATCATTGAAAGGCCTTTCTATGGCACAAGATAAAACCATCACTGCCCACGTGGCCGAGACAGGCGCCAGCGCCTATGCCGTTGCCATCGCCGTTTCTGGACATACGCTGGTCGGTGACGAGCCAATCTCCTTCGGCGGCGCCGATCTTGGCCCCGCACCTTTCGATATGCTGCTGGCGGCTCTTGGTGAATGCAGCGCCATGACAGTCCGCTGGTATGCTTTGCAACAAAAATGGCCGCTGGAGCGTGTCGAGGTGAATTTGTCGCACCGTAAAGTCGATCGCGCCAGCCTTGCCCCCGAAGATCAGGCCAAGCTCGCCACCCCCGGCCAAACCGGCGACCGGGTGCCGGGTAAGGTCGACGTCTTTGAGAAAGAAATTATCATAACCGGCGATCAGCTCACCGCAGAACAAAAGCAGAAATTACATGATGTTGCGATCAAATGTCCGGTTCAGCGCACCCTGATGAATGGCTCGCTTATTCGCACCAGCCCGCTGGCGGCCTGATCTTAACCTGATTTTCACAGGTCGGCGTCACTATAAACGCGGCCCTTTTTTCATCCCAACAGGAGCATCCCGATGATCTTCTCTGCGCGCTTACAAACAACTGTTCTGGCCTTGGCCGTAGTGGCTGGCCTTGGCATCAGCCCGGCGCTGGCGCAAACGACACCGCTGGCTGAAATGCCGGCCGGCGTGTACAGCGCCGACCTCAGCCACAGCAGCGTTACTTTCAAGGTGAACCATCTGGGCCTGTCCAACTATACGGCGCGCTTTACCAAGATCGATGCCGAACTCACCTTCGATCCCGCCGACCCTACCAAAAGCAAACTGAGCGCGACGATTGACCCGGCCTCGGTCCGTACCGACTTCCCCAAGCCGGAAGAAAAAGATTTTGACAAAAAACTGGCCCAGGACGAAAGCTGGTTTAATGCAGGCAAGTACCCCAGCATCACCTTTACTTCGACCAAAATCGAAAAGACCGACGACAAGACTGGTAAAGTCACGGGTGATCTCACTTTTCTGGGTGTGACCAAGCCCGTCACCCTGGATGTCACCTTCAACGGCGCCTATGCCAAGGCACCGTTCAGCGAAGTCCCTGCCCTTGGCTTCTCGGCGCGCACCACCATCAAGCGTTCGGATTGGGGCTTTAGCACCTATGTGCCCACGATTGGTGATGACGTCGAGATCATCATCGAAACCGAAATGCACAAAAAAGGCTAATCCTGTGCCGGGCCAAACCATGCGTTATCACAGCCTCGCCATCATCCTGCATTGGGTGATGGCGGTGGCTGTTTTATTTATGCTGCTCAGCGGCCTGGCGGTTGAATATCTGGCCACGCTCACACCCGCTGATAAATTCAAACTTATCCAGCTGCATAAATCTTTTGGCATCTGCTTACTGGTGGCGTTTTTTCTGCGGGTCGCCGTGCGTCTTTGGCAAAAACCACCCGCTTTGCCCGCCAGCTTCAAGCCGTGGGAGCATCACGCCGCCGCCTGGGGCCATCGCGCCCTTTATGCCATGCTGCTATTGATGCCGCTGACCGGCTGGCTGATGGTTTCCAGCAGTCCCTACGGCTTGCCCACCATCGTTTTTAATATTTTCGAATGGCCGCATATTCCGGGTCTGGCGGCAAATGAAGCCGTCAATGGCGCAACACGACTGGCCCATACAATCTTCGCCTTTACGCTGCTGGCACTGATTGCTATTCATATCGGTGCCGTTGGCAAACACTTCATGATCGACCGGCATAATCTCCTCCACCGGATGTGGTGGACCAAAAAAGGACAAGACTGATGCGGACACTTCTCTTTGCTCTTCTGCTGCTGATGACCGCGCCAGCCCTTGCAGCATCTTATACCGTCAACCACGCGGCCAGCCGCATCGAATTCACCGGCACCCACGCGGGCGAGCCATTTCGCGGCACCTTTGATGCCTGGCTGGGCAAGATCGCGTTTGATCCAGCGGCGCCCGAAAAAACCACCCTCCGCGCCGACATAGATATGACCCGCGTCAGCACGGGCAACAAAATGTTCGATGGCACCTTACCCAGCGACGATTGGTTCGACGTTAAAAATCACCCCAAAGCGACGTTTAAAAGCACGGCCGTCGCGGCAAATCCGGACGGCAGCTATCAGGTGACGGGTGATCTCACCCTGCGCGGTATCACCCAGCCGGTCAGCTTTGCCTTTGTGTTGGATGATGCCCATGCCGCGATTGTCACCGCCACCGCCAGCTTCAATGTCGACCGGCTTTCTTTCGATATCGGCAAAAAATCCGATCCTAAAGCCGAATGGGTCGGTCGTGACATTGCGCTGACGCTGAAAGTGAACGCAGAACGTCAGACCGATACGTCATCAATCCAATAACGGCGCCAGCCATTTTTCCGCTTCCGCCAGACTGATGCCGCGCCGCCGGGCATAATCTTCCAGCTGATCACGACCAATACCATGTATCGACAAATAATAGCTTTGCGGATGGGCGAAGTAAAAACCGCTGACCGATGAGGCAGGCAGCATGGCCAGACTCTCCGTCAGTGTCATGCCGGTGTGCTGTTCGACATTCAGCAAATCCCAGATCGCCCATTTTTGGGTGTGGTCTGGGTTGGCCGGATAACCGGGAGCCGGGCGAATACCGCGATAGCTCTCGGCGATCAATTCATCATTGGTGAAATTTTCATCTGCCGCGTAACCCCATATCGTGCGACGCATCCGCGCGTGCAGATATTCGGCATAGGCCTCGGCCAGGCGATCGGCCACCGCCTTCGTCAGCATGGCATTATAGCTGTCATGCGCCGCGTCATAATCGGCCACCATCTTTTCTAAATCCTGCCCCGCCGTCACCGCGAAAACGCCCAGCCAATCCTTGACGCCGCTATCGACCGGCGCAATAAAATCGGCCAGCGCATAGTGCGGCTTACCGGCCGGGCGCTTGTCTTGCTGACGCAGACCATAGATGCGCGTGCGCTCAAGGCTGCGAGTTTCGTCCGTATAGACAATGATATCTTCATCCAGGCTGGCGGCGGGGAAAATACCCATGACGCCACGCGGGCGCAGTGCCGGGTCCGCGCAGATACGGTCCAGCATCTCTTGCGCATCGGCAAAAACCTTGCGGGCCTCCGTGCCCAGCAGCGCGTCATCGAGAATACGGGGGTATTTCATCATCAACCCCCAGGTATAGAAAAACGGTGACCAGTCGATGTAGGGGCGCAGATCGGCAAAACCAACATCTTCAAGGACTTTGACATTTGTTTCACGTGGAACAATCGGCAGAGAGGCGGTCCAGTC
>JAIXUW010000140.1 GCA_027483355.1 Alphaproteobacteria bacterium | reverse complement strand
GTTTCACACCGCTTTCCGCCGGGCGGCCAATGATCGCGATACCAAATGGGTCGATAAAGTGCTGCCCTATACGGCCAATCTTTTTATCGAAGACAGCCACGGGCGCAGTGTTTTTGATGCGTCTTTGCGCAACTATTTCAACCCGAATGCTGCGGAGTCTGTCGATCGATATATTCCACAGCTGCATCGGCATCTGATGCGGCAGATGCCCGATTTGGGGGTGGCGACGGTCCCCGTTGCGACAGAAGCCCCCCGCCCGAAAAAGATCGATATCTGATTTATTGAAATAATACAGACATCTAAGCCGCCATACGTCGACCTTAACCCAACTATGTTAAGATGAAGAAGCGCGTCAAAGGCTTGTATTTGCAGGTCGGTATTTTAAGTTTATGCTGACACAGCAGGCGCTGCAGAGCGGACAACGTCCGGAACCGACAGGGGGCTAGGTGCATTTGAAGAGAACCACAGCAATCAAACAAACGGTGTGCGCCCTCGGCGTTACGCTGTTTCTGGTTGTGGGTCTTGCATCGGGTGCCGCAGCGCAATCATCAGCCGCGGCGGATATCGTCGCGCGCACACCGGCGCTGACCGACTTTCAAAAAGAAGGCGGCGTTGTCGAATACCTCGGCCGTGAAGGCAGCCTCGAAGGCTTCGCGCTCATCACCAAAGATCAAAATCTGAAGACTGTATATCTGACGCCCGAGGGCACGATGGTGATGGGCATCCTGGTTGATGACACCGGTGCCAACCTGACCGCTGCACAGCTGCGCGCCTATCAGCAGCGCCTCGAAGGCGATCAGGCGGCGTTGCCGGGTGCCGAGGCGACGGATGTGTCCAAGGCCGAGCGGGTTTACGCCGCCGCCGAAAAAGCGGCCTGGGTCAGCGTTGGCGAAAGCGATGCGCCCTATGTTTATATGTTCTTGAATGTGAATTGCGATCATTGCAAAGCGATGTTCCGCGACCTGCAAGGCGCCGTCACCTCGGGTCAGGTACAGCTGCGCTTGCTGCCCTATGGCACTGCGGATGCGAACCGCGAGGGTGGGGCAGCGCTGTTGTCGGTCGCTGATCCGGCTGCTGCCTGGCTTGCCTATATCAAGGGTGATCAGACAGCCCTGTCGGCGGATAAAATAGCGCCGGGCAGTCTTGAAAAAATCGCTGCCAATACCGCGCTGGTCAGTGCGCAAAAAATCAAAGGCCCGCCCTTTACGCTTTACCGCCGCCCGTCCGATGGCGTGGTGACCGGTATGGTCGGTCGCCCGAAAAACCCGCTGGCGTTGGTATCGGATTTGGTCATGTTAGAGCCACTCTTGGGTGCGGCCCCTCTCGCGACGGAGGCTACACCATGATGACCGCCCAGGCCTTGGCTTTGTGTATTTTTGCCGCCGCCCAGACCTATTCGGTGCCCGCACCCGTCTTGCTGGGTATTCTGCACGTCGAGGGTGGCCGCGTCGGCCAGGCGGTCGGCAATACCAATGGCACCCACGATCTCGGGCCGATGCAGATTAATACCATTTGGATGCCGGAACTGGCCCGCCACTGGCGGGTGAGCGAGACGAAGGCCAAGCAGATGGTGCGCGATGACGCCTGCATCAACATCGGTGTGGGTGCGTGGATTTTGCGCACCAAAATGAACGAGACGGGCAGTCTTTATCAGGGTATTGCCTGGTATCATTCTGCAACCCCCAAATTTGGCCATAAATACCGCGACAAGGTGCTGGCGGCGATGCAGAACTATCGGCTGGTGCGCGAACCCAACGATCTGATCCAGGCCCATGCGCGCCAGCAGGTGCGCCAATCGACGCAGGCGCTCTCGACCAAGCGGCGCTAGTTTCCAGATTAAACCGCCAACCAGCATCACGCGCCGCGGCCATAAGGCTTGCCCTGCGGCGTACAAATCCTTAAGATTAAAAGACATAGGACCCATGCAGCAGCGCCCCCGGAAATTCCGGTTCGGGCGGCGGCTTTGGGGCATTGCCGGTGGCACGATCCGCCACTGGAATAACGGATATAAAGGATTGGGGCGAGGGGTATGCTGTTTTCCAGCCGCACACGGGGTTTGCACGGGATTGGCCAGGCGCTGTTGATTGCAGCGGTCCTCGGCATGACGGCCGCCTGTGCGCCACTGAACTTCACGCAGAAAGTCGACCAGCAATTGGTGGCGGAGCCTGACCAAGTTGGTCTGCGCCTGGCATCTGCGGCCGACCGCGCGACCGCAGCCCTGCAAACGCTGGCCTCGGTTGAGCAATACCGCACGCCTTCCGCGTCGATTCAAACGGTGCCGGCGGCACCGCAGGAATTGCGCCGCTCCGTCAGTGTTGAATGGGTGGGGCCGATTGAGCCGCTCGCCCAGAAACTGGCCGATCGCGCTGGTTATCGTTTCCGCCTCAATGGTGACGCGCCCCCCGCCCCCATCGTCGTCAGCATCATGGCTAAGCAAAAATCGGTGGTCGAAGTGTTGCGCGATATTGGCCTGCAGGCAGGCACCCGGGCCGACATCGCCGTCGATGTGGACATGAAAACTGTCGAGTTGAATTATGCGCCCATCTCTGGCGGTTAAACGCCCTTTCATCGTGTCCATGACCGCAGCGCTGCTGCTGGCCGGTGCCTCTGTGGCGGCGGCGCAGACGACGACCAACTATACGAACCAACCCAATGCCAATGCGGCGGCGATTGC
>JAIXUW010000116.1 GCA_027483355.1 Alphaproteobacteria bacterium | reverse complement strand
CCCGCCCCCGCCCCCGCGCCAACCGACCCCTGCCGCTCCAGCCCCTCCTCGATCACATGTAGCCGCTGTGTAATCTCCGATAGAATGCCCGATGTCCAGGTCGCATGTAGCTTCTCCAGACGCTCCACGCGCTCCTCGAGCGCGCTCTTCTCCTTTGAAGCCCCTCCCCCACTCGCGCGCAGAACATCTTCGATGGTCCGCAGGCGCTCGTGCAGCGTCAGCTCCAGGCTACGGAACAGGTCACGAACAGTATTCTCGGACATCTTCCTTTACCTTCCTATATAGGCCCATGGGCATCAATTTTAGGCCACCTAGGCCCGGCCCCGCACCCCGCCGATTTTGATACTCATCACTGAATCGAGTGTTGACTCTCTGTCCTTCAGAGGCTTTGTGCGTTTCAACCGCAGCCCTTCCTCCACGGAACGTGTAGGCGCAGATGGCCCACCAGGAACAATGGCAGGACCCTTTACAGTTGTATCAAAGAAATCAATCGGCTTTGTATCAATCGATCCCAGAATACTCACCATTGGCGGCATGTGTACATCCACCCGCACACGCTTCTCTGCAGCCGTTGCACGGAATGTTCCAATCTCCATCGGACCTCCAAAGAGGGTCAGTGACTCCCGCGCAGGAGCGGGAAAAATACGACCCGCTCCCAATGGGTCATACACACGATGTAACAGCGCCATACGCTCCCAACGGACATGGGGGTCGATATTCTCTCCTAGAAGGAATGATACCGCGCAGTGCGGTGAGCAGAAGTTTCCATAGACAGTATACACGCCATTCACCTCTCGCTCAGGAACTACACATGGCATTCCCTCAAACGTGTGCACACACCAAAAGCAGGCAATCTCTGTAGTATCTGGTAGCTTACACAACTCATTTGAGCCGCGAAACTGTGTCATAAGGTCCCAACGCTTAAAACAGGGGGCAGCGGTGGCAGCTGTGACAGCTACAGAAGGTGTCTCTGACTCAGCAGGCACAGAAACTGTAGCTGCCGCAGGCGCTGTAGAAGTATCCTCCTTCGCAGCAGCAGCGACCAGCAACGGCTCTGCAGACGTCACAAACATATTCATAGACGACGCATCAAATGGCTCAGGCTCCTTTTCATCCAGTGGATTTGGATTATACTTGATCCCACCATCATTAAACTGCACCTCACTTGGCTTAATATTTAGATGTGCAATTAGCGGTCGGCGAGGCTCAGGCTGAAAAGAGCCTTCGATTCCATCCGGCGTTACAACGGCTACGACCTTTACGGGCTTCTTTGGGGCAGCCTTCTTTTTCACAGGTGTATGCGCCGGCGTCTCCGTGGCAGGCGCCGTTGCCTCAGCAGGCGCGGCGACGGGCGCAGGCGCAGACGCAACCTCCGCGATAGCCTTTGACTTCTTTGTGCGTGCTGCAGTCGGCATATGCGTGTTTCCTACCGTGATGGCGTGCTCGAAGGTTTAGGCTGTTTTCGAAGTAGAACGGTCTAAACAATAAAGAGGAGACTTAGACCAAGGATGGAGGGCTTGGGACTGCCGCCGCGGATTGAAACTCTGCTACAAACTATGATTCAGAATCCAGAGACACTCTCGCATCTCCTTCTGATCGGCCCACCTGGCTCAGGAAAAACAACATCTGCTCGCTATTTTGTTGAGGCACTCCACGGAGGAAAGAAATCCTCCTATTTTGGTCGTGCGCTCTTTCTGAATTCATCGGATGAGCGTGGCCTCGAGGCCGTGCGCAGCCGTGTGTATCCGTTTATTCGCTCCTCCTTTGAATCTCTCTTTACTACGAATGGGCCCAAGGTGATTGTGTTTGACGAAGCGGAGACGCTTACCGACCAGGCTCAGATTGCCCTTCGGCCAATCCTCGATATGAACCCACGCAAAGTGCTGATTATTTTTCTTTGCAATAGCATCTCCAGAATCCACCCCTCCATTGTACACAAGTTTCTCACTATCCCCTTTGAAGCTCCCAAACCGAATGAGTTTCACCATCGCATTCAGGGTATCCTTGGCGCTGAAAGGGGGTCTGGAATGTCGGGCCTCGATATTCTCTTTCGACGTGGAGATATTCGATTCTTTCTCCTCAATCCCACCCGCCATCAAGACTGTGTAAAACTATGGCATGACTGTATAAGCACACACGAGAGTGGGCTGCCAGCTCTTTTTGAGCATGTTCTCCCAAAATGGACCTTTTCAGACCTTGCCATGTTCCTATTTTTTCTAGCGAATGCCACTGGAACACTCACTACGGAGGCAATGCTATCGATGCTCGCACTGAGCGACACAGATTTCATTCGGCAGATTCCTCCCCGCCAGCGAGCACATCTCCTTGCATCCTGGTTTCAAGAACACGTGCGTGAAAAATTGGAGCGCTGGCCGCCCACTCCGACTGCTTAAAGCGCCCCACCTCATCCTATCTAAAGATGTCTGCGCCGCTGACGTTCACACCCCTTCGGATTTCTACACTGGTCACCACCGGCCACTTTGGAACTCCACTGAACCTAACAACACTCTTTGACCAAATCCGCACACACCTCATTCCAATCGGCTATCCTATGGAGGGCTTTCTGAAGATGGAGCATGAATCAAATGTAATTGGACACTCGGCACGTGATATGCTTACCAAGCGCCGAGTGAGTGACAAGACATTCTTCAATCAGAGCACCCTCGTTATCCGCAAGCTGCGCGGAGGCGATGGGCCCGACGCTACGGAGTTCAAGGAGGTGAACGTGAAGCTCTTCGCAAATGGCGGCTTTCAGATGACGGGCGTTACCAGCGAGGAGTTCTCGCGCGTCGTTCTGGAGTTCATGTTGGAGCGCTTCGGCCGCCTAGGCGCACCGATTTCCGAGAAGCCAATGACCATTGCGAAGTTTGCGATTCAGCTGCT
>JAIXUW010000278.1 GCA_027483355.1 Alphaproteobacteria bacterium | reverse complement strand
GGCCGGCCCCTCCAAGAACTTTGAGAAGAAGTCAATGGAGATGCCGCCCTATCTGGCAGATGACTGGTGGAATCATCAGTAGTTAGTCTCAGATATCTTCCATGCGCTCAAATCATAATCTCTCCTATTTCTGATAGGATTAGGAGAGAGCATGGCCGGTGGTCTTATTGTTCTTACGGCGTATGCCGCTCAAAATGTGCTCCTAAGCGGAAACCCAGATTTCACCTTTTTCAAGAAAGCATTCCGTAAATATACCCATTTTTCGATGGAAACGATTAATCTTGCATTTGAGACAACAGGAGACCTCCGACAATCGGATACCACCTTTTTGCGCGCTAAAATTACTCGAAATGCGGATCTGCTATCGGACCTTTATCTGAAGGTCTCGCTACCTGCCATCTACAGCAAGTATCTACAACCGCAGTCAGGGGGGCGCACAAGCCAGTGGGAGTTTCAGTGGGTCCGCTATATAGGAGCTGCTCTCATTAATCGTATTGCGTTCTTCATCGGACCCAACAAAATTCAGGAGTTTGATGGAACCTATCTTCTTTGTAAAGCTCTTCTTGATTACGACCAGGATAAATTCGCTAAATGGCGCCAACTTGTGGGAGATATCTATGAGCTTAACAATCCCGCCCTTGGTGCCTTTTCAGGTGGTGATAATAATACGGGATATCCTACCGTTCTGCCAAACGGATCATCGGGCACAGTGCCAAATCGGCCTTCTATCCCCGCCCGCGACCTGTATATTCCACTTGCACTCTGGTTCACGGAAGCCCCTTCACAGGCACTTCCTCTCGTTGGCCTTCAGTATCAGGATGTCACGGTTGAGATTACACTCAATCCGATTAATACACTCTATACAATTCTGGATGACCGCGGATATCGCGTGGCGCCCCCCTATAAGAATATCGGCACGGATAGCGAAAACGAGCTGAACAATCCCGACTATGGTGCAGTCACTCAACTCACCGATACAAGCATTCGGCAGTTTCTTGTAGATATTGGTGCCACAACTCCAGCTGTGGATTCCTGGCCACTCAATCCCAGCCTAGAGGCGACCTACATCTACCTTCCTTCTGAGGAGCAGCAGCTGTTTGCAACAAAACAGCAGATGTATGTTGTGAATCAAGTAACGGCCTATCCATTTCCAAATCAATTCAATATAAATACACAGCAGCTACAGACGCATAA
The DNA here is from genome assembly GCA_027483355.1 of Alphaproteobacteria bacterium. Lineage (GTDB taxonomy): Bacteria > Pseudomonadota > Alphaproteobacteria > Micavibrionales > UBA2020 > JAEXMB01. The sequence continues at coordinate 2,856 of JAIXUW010000278.1, read as the reverse complement.
TCCTATCAATCGGCTGCTGATTGTCCCCCGTCGTTCTGACTCACGAAATCGTAATGATTTTGCGAACTTTACCAATTGGGCAAACTATCCATATGCTCCATTTCAACCCACGCCGAATGCGACGGCATATTTAGCATTTGCGAAGTCTTCAGGACTACTCGTTCCCAATTCTCAAGAGGATATTCTTCGCCGTATCCGCGTTTTGTGTGATGGCACTGAAATTCAACAGCCAAAGCCAACAGAGTTTTTTACGCGACTCAGCACCTATCGTTATACCACAGGAGTTGGACAAGATGGCCTTGCTCTCTATTCGTTTCAGCTCCACTCCTCACCTACACAGCCTTCTGGCTCTGTGAATGCGAGTCGCATTCGCAACTTTGAGGTAGAAACAGATGTTTGGCCACTTCCAGTGAACAACAACTATACCTATGACCTCAATATCTACGTGGAGAATATTAATTGGCTTATTATTGTTAGTGGCTCCGGTGCGCTCTATTACGCGCTGTGAGCAGCTGTGCCGCCCGTGCCGCCCCCAAATCGAGCACGATTTTTCGTATTTAACCATCGATTCTTCCGTCGGAGACATGTGTGTGTCGCTGACAGATGAATCAGATCCGTCAGGAAATTCACCATTTCGGGACCTTCCCGCCGGCGCGTCTCGTTCATGGCATCCTGAATTGCGAGATACCCCTTAATTTGCGCCTCCGCCTCTCGCGGATTATTCACATTGTCGTAAAAGATATCTTCAAACTGAATTCCAAACGCATTCCATTCCCGCATTTTATCAATATTCTTGAGCATCTGGTCATGTGGACGAAAGAATGTGTTCAGAACACTAATGACGAGTGTAACAATGCTGATTGCTTGATATGCAGATTCCGGAACTATACCTGTCGTATTCGCCTGCGCAGCAGTAAGCGCCGTTAAAAAGGTGATTGTTAAATTGACAGGTAGACTAATCTGTGACCAAAAAGCTGCCGCAATATACTTTTTCCAGTAATACCATCCAATATCACGATTCAGTTTATCCTCCAAGAATTCGATATACGCCTCCTTATTTGCGGATATATGAATGGTGCTGCTTGCTACCGATGCTGTATCGACGATATCCTCTATAGACACCCCAGAAGCATCCATTTCACTCTCTTCCTCTTTAGAGGCGAGCAAGTTCGCGTGGCCAGTTGACATCAATGTGGGGGTCCAAGAGTTTGTCGGCCTGCTTGAGAATTCCTCCAACAGGGGGGTCTCGGCGGAGGAGGTCCACGAGCTCCTCCTCATTCTGAATCACAAAGCAGTTTTTTCCCGCAATATAAGGGGTCTTCTGCCCCTCCACCCACCCCCTATTGAGCACGAGCGCACACCCTTGATAAATAGCCTCCAGAAAGGTATACTGTGAACCACCACCATCGTTTTTAATGACGCTCAAATCCACCACGTATTTCGCCGGTGCCAGAATCTTTGACAGGGCCTCAAACGATTTCTCGAATCCACCGCGGTAGTATTTTGTAAATCCGATGTCTTTGAGCTTGAAAAATACATACTGCCGATTGATTGCGCCATAAATATCCACGGCGCGGGCAGTTGGCAGCTGCTTATTCGCCTTGAGAATGATATCTGTATGTTTATCAAAATCTACGCGTGAAATACTCACTGCCTTGGAGGGCGCAGTCACCTTGTCGAACTTATATTCATAAAAGGGGTGTACAATGAATTTGCTTTTCACACCCATCTGCTTCGCTAGAAAGTCGCGCACAGACTCCCGAATGGTCACTACGCGCATTCGTTTCAGAGCAGCATGTACAACCTCCTTCCCCTTTCCAGTCACCTCCGTTGGGTCGTGAATGACAAGGATACATCCATCAGGCATCTTTGCCAGTTGTTCATAATAGGATTTATCAATGGCCGTAATCACAATCTTCCCAGGGGGGAGGTCATTGATTGCGCGATTCTGATATTTAACTCCGTATCCGAAGTCACGCATCCGGCCATCCTCCGTTCTGGAGCCAACTTTAAAAAGGGGCAACTCATATTTGAGGGACAGATGCGCTGTGAAACTCACCCAACCACCATATGGAGGGCGGGCCATGTAGAATAGATTGATTGGCTGCGGGGCCATTCTGCTTGGACATCTGAAAATACAGATGGTTGGGCGGCCGCGCGCCGCGCGCCGCGCTTCCGCATCAGAATATCTCGCCCGATTGTAAATGACGGATTTGCTGTCTATGATTGGCTTGACAACGACCTCAGATCCGAAGGCCTATCTGAATCAAAAGGAACTGAACTCACAGACTGCTGATGTTCAGGGAAATATTGCTGGAACCATTGGAAATATTAATCTAGCCATTCAGGCGGCGAAGCTTGCGGGAGCCTCCAAAGAGACCCTTGCCCCTTTAGAGGCACTCCAATCGAAGGGAACCAGTCTTCTCGAGGGTGTCAAGGACCCTGCTAGTCTTGAGCGCCAGCGCGCCGAGTTAGAGGCCAGCCTCGCCAAAACACAGGCGGCCGTCCGTGCGCAGCAGATTGCGGATGAGTTGGCTGCACTCACAGACGCTGTGAAGAAAATCAATGACCGGGCCGATGTCGTCACTGTAGATAAGGAAACGAGTGCGACACTTTTGAAGGAGTATCAGAAGTTGAAGACAGATGCGGAGTTTTCCCTGAAGGCCCAGCAAGACCTGAGTAAGGGGCTCACGGTCCAGGGTCCAACGGGGCCCAGTGGGCCTACGGGTCCACTTCCTCTTCAGCGGACAGCGGCACAACTGCTCGAGACACTTGCCTATCTCGACACAAAAAAGCAGGCTGAAGAGGATAAGACGTTCAGCTGGGCGCGATTCGGTTCACAGGTTTGGTATTATG
>JAIXUW010000107.1 GCA_027483355.1 Alphaproteobacteria bacterium | reverse complement strand
TAGCGCCGCAGGCGTTGATCATTGTCGAGGATCAGGCGGCGCAGCATCCCTTGCGGGGTTTCATCCTGCACGGGCTTGAGCACAAAAGCAGTGATGCCCTGTTTAAAAAAATCATCATAAACGGATGCTTGACCCTGCACCGGTACCTGCAGATCGAGAAAGGGCGTGGCGCTATGGATGGCGCCGACGGCAGCGCCCAGCAGTTCGGGATCAAAGTCGCGGCTGAGCGTGCCGTCCACCCAAGGGAAGAGCGCAATAAGGGCAGAGCCTTGCATGAACCACAGCCCGCCCGTGCCGCGCAAGGGGGCCACGATAAACGACAAGCCGTAATCGGCCAGCGCCCTTGCAATGGCAAGGCCCGTTTGCAGGCGGCCCTGCATGACGGGGTCGGTGACGCGCTTGGCAAAATATTTGGTGCCACGGGTATCGGTTAGAATAAACGTCTCGGCCCCGGTGGCGCCGCTGGGTCCGGGAATGGCGGTGGCGATACGTAGGCCGTAGAAATCTTCGATGGCGGCTTGGAGCAGAGGGGGAAAGGACATGGCGTTACGGCTCCGGCGGTTTTGTCACCGGTGGTTTATCCCAGTTGCCATAGGGTTTTTGCGCGAGCGCTGCATTGGCGTAGCGGCGGTCATGGGTGACTTCGAGCCCGAGCCAGGGCGGTGGGACGAAAGCTTCATCGGCCGCGCGCAGTTCAATTTCGGCCACGATCAGACCGGCGTTGTCGCCGTCAAAGACATCGATTTCCCAAGTGTGACCCGCGTGTGCCACGCGATGGCGCGTCTTTAGGATGGTGCCCGGCAAGCAGAGCGCCAGCAGGCGGTCGGCATCGTCGGCGGGGATGGCGTATTCAAATTCGGGCACGCTGGGGGCGTCACCTGGTTTTGCCGGGGCTGGGGCGCCCTTGATGGTGATGAAGGCCTGGTCGTCCTGGCGGCGGATGCGCACGGTGCGGTCCGGGTCACGGCTGAGATAACCTTGGGCGATGCTATGGCTGGAGACAACGGCTGCTTTCCAGCTGTCATCAATCACCAGAAATTTACGCTCGATCTCGACGCCCATGTTTTATGCCTTATTACGCGACTTCGGATTGAACGTTGGCAGCGGGTTGGCCGCGCAGGAAGTGCTTGCGGCAGAGCGATGTGTAAAGATCATTGCCGCCGATGGCGACCTGGTCCCCTTCGCTGACCATTTTACCGTCAACGATGCGGGCGGTCATGGTGGCCTTGCGCCCGCACCAGCAGAGCGCTTTGATCTCTTCAATGTTATCGGCAAGACACAACAGCGCTTCGGACCCGGCAAAGAGACGTCCCATGAAATCTGTCTTGAGGCCGTAGCACAAGACGGGAATGCCCAGATCATCGACGAGGGCGGCGCACTGGCGGACTTGTGCGTGGCTGAGGAATTGCGCTTCGTCGATCAGCAGCGCGTCGATGCGTTTTTTGGCGTGCAGCGTTTTGATCTCGGCGAAAATATCCGTCTCGGCCGCAAAGGTAAGCGCAGGGCTTTTGATGCCGAGCCGGGAGGCAATCGTGCCGGCGCCCGCGCGGTTATCAAGGGCGGCGGTCATCGCCACCGGATACATGCCGCGTTCGGCGTAGTTGTAATGCGCCTGCAACAGCTGGGTTGATTTGCCCGAGTTCATGGCGGCGAATTTAAAATAAAGAGAGGCCATGGTTGCTGGAAAGCTCCTTAGTTCGGCGGCTGTTGCAGGGTTTGAAACAGCGTATAGGTCTGGCGCAGGCCCGAATGTTCAGCCGTCACGATACCGATATCGGGGCAGGCGGCGGTATAGGCGGCATAGCCGCCGCCCTGGGTGGTGGGCTGCGTGCTTTGCAGCGGCAGATGCAGGGCTGACGTGATATTGCCCTGATCGTCTGTTTGCAGACGGGCGGTTGCGGCATCGTTGATGCGAAACAGCCAGGTGCCCAAAGCGGCGGTGGTGTCATTGCCCAGAACGGCGGCGAGATAGAGCGCGTCACCGCGCTGCAGGAGGCTGGCGCCTGCCAGACGGGTGAGGCCTTTGATGCCCGCCACCTGGCGGCTGGTCAGCAGCGTGCCGGTATAGCGCCAGCTTTGCCCGCGGTCGAGGGAGGCCAGCAAGATCACGCGGTCAAGGCGGCCATCGGGTAGCAGTGTCACCAGCGACATGAACAACGCGCCGCGATAGGCAACCACGGAGGGCCGGGCATAACCGCCGACATTGGCCAGATCGGGGCTGAGCGGATTGATAAAACCCTGCACCAAACCTTGATAGGGCGGTGGTGGATGATCGGGGCGGCTCGCCAGCAGCCAGATTTCGCGGCCCCAGGGACCGCGCGGGGTGGTGGCGGTGCGCATCACGATCATGCTGTAGCGTTGCGCATAGGCGATGTTGTCCATCCAGAAATAGCGATAGGCGAAAAGCTTCCAGGGGGCGGCGGTATCGGCCGGGTCATGCACGATAGAAGGCGTTTCGTAACGCACGATACCTTGCGCCAATTCGCTGGTGCCGTCGGGGGCCAAAAGCGCCTCGGTTTTATCGGCCAGCACGGGGATAGCCCCGCGAAAGCGGGTGCAGTCGCGGGTATTGGCGCTGGCCACCTGAATGCTGATGCCGGTGGGGGTGATGACGCTGAAGGCAAGCGCCACCGTTTGCCCGTCGCTGGCGAGGGAGGGATCAAGATAATTGCCAAGCGGTGCCTCGACCCGCAAGGGGCCGGCTTCGCCCTGCAGGGCTGATCCGGCGACCGCGGTAAACGTCAGCAAAAGATAGACGAGGGCGAAGAGGAGAAAGGCGGTGCCCACCACGATGACAATGCGGTAAGGCAGGACCATGTCCTGCCAGATCTCGCCAAAGGTTTTGCCATTGATGCGCATATTGCCGCCGGTGCCCTGGATCCGCGTTTACCGCGTCAGGCGGGGGGTAAATCCATCTCGAGGATCGCCATGTTGAAGTCGTAGGACACATCGCCCTCGTCTTCGTCGCGGTAGATGGTGCCGAGGAATTCGCCGGCCAGCAGCACCTCGAGCGAGTCTTTGTCTTCTTTGCGTTGCGCCAGCGTCAGGCGGGCATTGCCCAGCTTGGTTTGCAGATAGGTTTGCAGGCGTTTGATTTCGGTTGGATTCATGATGTGGCTCCCCATAGGTTGAACAAAGTGTAGGCAAGTGGGGGGCGAAAGTCACTTCCCGTTCAAGGCTTTGGCTCGAAAATCAGCCAAGGTATTGACATAAAGCCGCGCGCGTGCCAGACTCGGACGAACCCATTGAGTTTATTCGGTTTTATAACAAAATGTCGACGTCGCCTTATTATACCGGCCGGGCTCATCGCCGTTTGCACGAAAGCTTTAACGCGACCGCCCGCCGTGAGGCGGCCTTTGCGGAGATCCGCCGTGCCATCGAGGCGCAGAGCGCCGAAGATCTGCGCCTGGCCGTCGCCCGTGCCGACGAGGACCGCGTGGCGATTAATCGCGAGACCGTCTGGCGCTTGGCGGCGATGGCGAATAATGCTGAATTGCTCGAGGCACTCTGGACGCTGGATGAAGAGCGCCGCGACGTTGATACTGTGATCATCGCGGCCTGGCAGGGCGCCATCATGGCCGATGCGGGCAATGCGATTGTCTGGCTTGATCATGTCCTGCGGCCGGGGGTGTCGCTTGACGCCACGGCCAGTCTGGCGGCGCTGGCGCTGAAATACAACCCGGAGCTGGCGCGGGTGCTGATCCAGCCAGTGCGCGATATGCCGACCGCACAACAGGTCAAGAAAGACCGCCTGTTGATTGATTATCTGCATGCGGCTGCGGCCAATGGGCGTGACGCGACGCTGGCAGATATCCTGTCCACCGAGTTTGTCGAAGGGCAGCGTGTTTTTGCGCCCGAAACCACGCGCTATCAGGCGATTGTGCAGCGGGCGGTGACGGCCGATCAACCGATGACTGTGGCGGTCTTGCTGCGGCAGGGCCAAGGCTATCTCAGTGATGCGCAACTGGATGCGTTATTGGTAGCGGCCTGTGATCACGGCTTGCCGCGCGTGGCAGGGGCCCTCACGTCCGTGGGGGCATCACCCTTGGCGCTGCAAGGGGCTGCCTTGAAACACGTGGCGCGGCATCTGGGCGAGATGGCGCCGACGGCGGGGGCGGAAGCGCCGGCCCGTGTCCTCGCCGATATCATTCTGGCGGCGGGGGCCAATGCGGACGCGCTCGTCGCAGCGGTTGGGCGGGCCGCGCGTGATGAAAAAAACGCTGCCACCCTGATGGATGAAGTCACCCGTCGGGCCGAGGCTGCCGCCTATGTGCATCTTTTATCGCTGCGGCGCTTGCCGGCCGCGCGTGACCGGTCGCAGCGTTTGCAACCGATGAGCTATCTTGGCCGGCATGAAGGCCTGTTGCATCGGGCGGCGCGCCACCGGGTGCTGGCGCCGCTTTTGGCCGAGGGGGTTTTAAGCCCTTTGTCTGTCGAGGACTGGCGTGCCAAAAACAGCGCCGGGCAAAGCGTCATGGATCTGGCGCTGGCCAGTGGCGCCACCACGACCCTCTTGCAACCCGAGGCCTGGCAGAACCACACCGCAGCACTGCGCGCCTTTTTGACGGTATTGCCCGATGAGGCGTTGCCGGGCCCGGCGCGGGTGACCCTGATGCAACATGTGCAACAGCAAGACGATCGCGCCCGCGCGGCCAGAAGGAAATACAGATTATGATACAAGCAAAGCCTGATCAGTTAACCCCTATACCCGGCCCGGATTTGGTGCAGGCGTCAGCGGCTGGTGATATGGCAGTGCTGGCAACCCTGGCTCAGGATGCTGCCGGGCTGAAAAGCCACGGCGAGGCAGCGCTGTTTGCGGCCTGCGAGAAAGGCCAACTGGCGGCGGTGCAATATTTAGCGGGTCTGGGGGTTGCGCTGACGGGAGCTTATCAGGATGTTATGAATGCCACCTTCATTAAAAATTATCCGCTGTTTATCGCCGTCGGGCACAAAAAATGGGCGGTGGTGAACTGGCTTTTGCAGCAGGGGGTGGTTGATAGCGAAGGGCATCTGCGCTGGGCCTTGCACAAAATCGTCGAGGACGGCGCGCTGGATTTATTCGCGCGGGTGATCAAAGGTATTGCCGACATTGGTGTTTTCTTAGAGGGCGGTAGTGAGTACCGCAACTTTACGCTGGCGTGTGTGGCAGTAATGGAAAGAGACGATCCCGCTATCGTGACTATGCTGCGCGATGCCGGTATTCCGGCGGCGATGTTGATGACCAAGGCCTTGCAGTGTGATGCGGTCAAGGTGACGCGTGATTTATTGCTGGACGGCGTCGCGCTTGACCCTGTGCCGACCGCCGAGATTTTGCAGCACGTGCCGCAGATCGGGCGCGAAAAGGATATGCTAAATTTTATCCGCGGCTGGACAGAGGACGTGGACCTATCAGCGGCCGACTTGGCGCTTTGTCGTGCCGCGTTGAAAAATGATCCGCAGGCTGTGCTGGACGGCGCGCCGGTGGCGCTGACGCTCGCGCGCGGCGGGTATTTCAGTAGCGATATTGCGCCTCTCGTGGCAGCGCAGGGCACGGCACTGTTGCTGCTGGCCGATGCCAGCGACTGCACCGTGGGCGATGTGGCGGCAAGGCGTGGTGAATTGGCGACAGCCTTTCAGACAGCCTCTTGGGGCGGTCAGGTGGCGGCCGTCCAGCAATGCATAGCGGCCCTGCCGCCCCGTTTACAAAAGCAGCTGGATGTCAGCGTGATTACGGCGGTCATCCATCAGCAGTATTTAAAGAATACCCGCGTACGGGGTTTGCGTTTATGAGGACCGAGCGATGAGCCGCAC
>JAIXUW010000220.1 GCA_027483355.1 Alphaproteobacteria bacterium | reverse complement strand
GTTCTAGATGTTCGCAAAGCGGCATGGCTGCCATTGATCACCGCCGAGCTCGAGAAATGTGGTGAAACCTTAGCAACGGTTGGGGAAATCAACTTATTTTGCCCCCAGAAAGATCCTGATATTTTCCTCGGACATAAGGACAACGCTATTCAAGCTTTTCGCCTTGCTGCTAAAAATTTAAAGGTTGAAGTTGCGGCTTGTGGTCTCGGCCCTCAATCACCCAAGATTCTAACACAGGATGCCATTTGTGAGCGTGTACATCTGGATCGCTCGCATAACATTGATCTGATACATAGCATAACCCAACGGCAAATTTATGGCGTCAGTGACGCACGCGTAAACCGTCCGGCGCGGGGGTTTCTGTCTGCGGCGTCACGTACCAAACCGCATTATAGTATTATTTTTGATTGGACTATTTCCAGCGGTACGACTTTGGCTAATCTCTCCAGCTACGTCACTTATAATGGTGGCTATGTGTTGGCGCTTGCAAGTCAGTCAGGTAAAGAAAGTCTGCAGCCACAATTTAAAAAGTTGATTGCAGAGTTAAATTTAGGCTCAACCTACAGCAAGAAAAAGAATATACCGGCACTCATCGGGTGTCTTCTGGCCGAGACGGCAAATTTTTATCAACTTCGCCCTGGCATCACAGCGAAAGAGGCTTTCGATATTTGCGAAAAGGCACTTAATACGCGCGGCCATTCTTTCTTCGCTCTAACGCATGAAGAGGCATATCGTGTTATTGATGGGCTACGTCTTGGTGCCTTGGATATTGATAATTTTTCTGCCGCGAAGTTTCCTCCGGTATTTGCAACGCCGTTGAGAACGGCAGGTGTTAAGTGATGCAAGCTGTTCCGCTCAATCAGACGTTATTTGATCGCGCCGCGCGTCATTTGACTAATCCGAACATTCGCGTGCCGTTGCGGCCCGACTTCCCGCCGGTCATTTCTTTCAGCCAAAATCTACCTGGTGTCATCAAAACACTGACGGCGGAATTGGCAAAATATGGTGAAACGCTTGAAACAGTCGGTCAGATCACGTTGGCCTATCCGCATAAACACCCTGTTTTGTTCCCGAATGTCCACAATCATGGTCTGACAGCGGCAAATGCGCTGCATGACGCACTAAAATTCGAGCTGCGGCAGCAAATCCCCGCTTTATTGCTTGACTTACCCCGTGCAGATGCTATTTGTGACACTCTTCACCTCGACCGCTCAGGCAACCGGACTATCTGGCACGCTCTGACGGCGCGACAGCACTACGATGTCTATGATCGGATGCAGCAAAAGCCCTTGGCTTTTCTCGATCCTGCCCAGCAGGACAAACCCCATTATTTCATCATTGTTGATTGGCACATCGAGCAAGGCACCACTGTGGCCGATCTCGCCAGCTATCTGGCGCACAACGGCGCGCGTGTTCTGTTGGCAGCCACTAATACGGGTGACAGCGGGACGCCTTTGGTGCCGCGGAATGATTACACCCGTGATCAGGATGCACATTTGACTTTGCGCGCACCTTTCGCCTCTGCGGCGAATAACCGCGCATTGCCGGCGCTTGGCCAAAGGTTGGTGCAGGCAGCAGCGCAGAGCGGGATCGTTGTTGATCGCGACGATACGCTGGCGCAGATGGAAGTGATGCTGAACAGCTACGGTAATTCGCTGACGGCTTTGACCCATGTCGAAACCCAACGCTTGATGCGCGCTTTGCAATTCAACCGCCTGAGCTACCGGCAGCTGACCATGCCTGTGAAGAAAGAGAGGGCAACCGCACCCAAGCGCCTAGGGGTCTTGGAACGGCTGTTTAAAACAAAATAACGGTAACAATACGAAAATAAGAATTGGCTTCTTTATTTTATATTTGCCATAATTATATGAAAGAGTTTAAAGAATACACGATGCCTAAAACATATGCAGGTCAAACAAAGCCTAAAGAACATTCCCACCTTGTTGATAGCCGCTACGATAACAAAAATGTCATCAAGTCGATGAATAGTTACGAGAAATTCCTTTTTCGGTGCGAGCAGGCGGCCAAGGCCGCGCGTTTGCGCGCGCCGCGCCAGGAGGCGACACACGATAAAGGCGAGCTTTGCTGCCTTTTCTCCACCGTTCATTAACGATAAAACGACGATTTATGGCGCTTTCGGCTTGCCATCAGGCCCGAAAAACCATATAAAACCCCAACTCCGATCAACTGTTGAACGGAAATTCGCAGGCAAACCTTGCTTTCGGTGCTGCGGCCATGGTGGCTGCAGCGAAGTAGGTTTGCTCAGGATATAACCGAAAGGACACTACTCGCGATGACAATGCCAACCTTTACCATGCGCCAACTGCTCGAAGCTGGCGTTCACTTCGGCCACCACACCCGCCGTTGGAACCCCAAGATGAAACCCTACATCTTCGGCGAGCGTAACAAAGTTCACATTATCAACCTTGAACTGACCGTGCCGATGCTGCACCACGCGCTGAAGAATCTGCGCGATATCACGGCCAAAGGCGGCCGCGTTCTTTTCGTCGGCACCAAGCGTCAGGCCACCGAAAAAGTCGCCGAGACCGCCAAGCGTTGCGGTCAGTACTTCGTCAACTATCGCTGGTTGGGCGGTATGCTCACCAACTGGTCTACCATCTCGAACTCGATCAAGCGTCTGCGCGAAGTCGACACCATGCTGGCGAACCCCGAAGTTCAGCACGGCCTGACCAAAAAAGAACAACTGAACCTGGCCCGCGAAAAAGAGAAGCTTGAAAAAGCCCTCGGCGGGATCAAGGACATGGGCGGCCTGCCCGATGCGATGGTGGTGATCGACGTTGCCAAAGAAGCCAACGCCATTCTCGAAGCCAAGCGTCTGGGCATTCCCGTTTTTGCTGTTGTTGACAGCAATTGCGACCCCGACAGCGTTGATTTCATGATTCCCGGTAACGATGACGCCACCCGCGCGATCAACCTGTATTGCGATCTGTTTGCCGAAGCCGTCCTCGATGGTTTGCAAGCTGAAGTCACTAAATCGGGTAAAGATCTGGGTGCTGCTGCCAATCCAGAACCGGAAAGCCTGGAAGGCGCAGAAGAAGTTAAAGCTTCTGCTGCCGGCTAATTATACCTTCATCCTGAGGGGGTATGCGCTGCCTCTAATGCAACCCATACCCCCGAAGGAACTCTGGCGTCACCGCCGGGAGATCCTTCGCTGATGGCTCAGATGACTTCAACACAAACAAAATAAGGAATTAAAAAATGGCTGAAATCAGCGCATCACTGGTTAAAGAACTGCGTGAAAAATCTGGCGCCGGCATGATGGATTGCAAAAAAGCGCTGGCAGAAAACAATGGCGATGTCGAAGCCGCCATGGATTACCTGCGCAAAAAAGGCCTGGCTTCTGCCGCCAAGAAATCGGGCCGTGCTGCGGCTGAGGGTCTGGTGTCGGTGGCGACCGCCGGTAATGTGGGCGTTATTCTTGAACTGAACGCCGAAACCGACTTCGTTGCCCGTAACGACCAATTCCAAGCCCTGTTGACCAAAGCAACCGACATCGCCCTTGCCAAGAAATTCGGCACTGTCGACGCCGTCAAGTCGGCCGACATCGGCGGCAAGACAGTTGAAGCAGGCCTCACCGAGTTGATTGCCAACATTGGCGAAAACATGACCCTGCGTCGTATCGCTCTGCTGGAAGTATCCCAAGGTGTGGTTGCCGCCTACGTGCACAATGCGCTGACCGCTAACCGCGGCAAAATCGGCGTTTTGGTTGCCCTGGAATCGACCGGCGACAAAGCGAAACTGGAAGCGGTTGGCCGTCAGATTGCCATGCATATCGCAGCCCAGCGCCCCGAAGCGCTTGACGTTGCCAGTTTGGACAAAGATATGATTGCACGCGAACGCGCCATTCACGCCGATAAAGCAAAAGCTAGTGGCAAACCCGCCGAGATCGTCGATAAAATGGTCGAGGGCAGTATGCGTAAATATTACGAACAGGTTGTTCTGCTTGAGCAGACCTTCATCATCGACGGGGCTACCAAAATCTCCGGCGTTCTTGAAGCCGCTGCCAAAGATGTCGGCGCGCCGGTTAAGCTGACTAACTATGTCCGTTTTGAACTGGGTGAGGGGGTCGAGAAAAAAGTCGACGACTTCGCCGCCGAAGTCGCCAAGATGGCAAGCTGATCCTGAACATCAAACCCGCCGGGATCTCACAGTCCCGGCGGTTTTGCAAAACAGCGCAGCAGTATAAAACAGGGGCGAAAATAAAATGGCAAAGGCGGCTTTGGTGCAGAAACCACGTTACGAACGGGTCTTGCTGAAAATTTCCGGCGAAGCCCTCATGGGCGATGGCGACTATGGCATCGAAAACGCCACCGTTACCCGCATTGCGCAGGATGTCAAAGCCGTTATGGATCTGGGTATTCAGGTCTGTCTGGTGATCGGCGGCGGTAACATCTTCCGTGGCGTGTCCGGTGCCGCTGTTGGCATGGACCGTGCGACGGCCGACAACATGGGGATGCTGGCGACGGTGATTAATTCCTTGGCCCTGCAAAATGCGCTTGAGAATGTCGGCGTGCCGACCCGCGTACAATCAGCCATTCCGATGGCCTCTGTTTGCGAACCCTATGTGCGCCGTCGCGCCATCCGTCACATGGAGAAAGGCCGCGTCGTTATTTTTGCTGCCGGTACCGGCAACCCGTTTTTTACCACCGATACGGCGGCAGCCCTGCGTGCTTCTGAAATGGCCTGTGACGCGTTGCTTAAGGGCACCAAGGTCGATGGCGTTTATACGGCCGATCCTATGAAAGTACCTACTGCCACTAAATATGACCGCCTCAGCTATCTTGAGGTGCTGGCCAATGACCTTGGCGTCATGGACGCCTCGGCCATTTCGCTGGCGCGTGAAAACAGCATTCCGGTCATCGTCTTTTCTATTAAACAACCCGGCGCCTTTGCGGAATTGATGCAAGGCCGGGGCAACTGCACCATCGTCATGGAAAAAGAGGTATAATATGTCTGAAGTTGATTACACCGATCTTGAGCGTCGCATGGGCTCCGCTTATGAAGTCTTGAGCAAGGAATTCGGCGGTTTGCGCACGGGTCGCGCTTCGGTAGGCCTGCTTGAACACGTCACAGTCGAAGTCTATGGCAGCAAAATGCCACTGACCCAGGTGGGTACGGTATCGGCACCCGAGCCCCGTCTGCTGACCGTTCAGGTCTGGGATGCTTCTAATACTAAAGCGGTTGAGAAAGCTATTGCCAACGCGGGCTTGGGTCTCAATCCGCAGCCGTCGGGTACGCTGGTCCGCGTGCCGATCCCCGGTTTGACCGAGGAGCGCCGTGGTGAGCTGGCAAAAATCGCCGCCAAATATGCCGAACAAGCCAAGGTTGCCATCCGTAACCTGCGTCGCGAGGGCATGGATGGAGCTAAAGTTGCACAAAAAGCTGGTAAAATTTCCGAAGACGACCAAAAGCGCGCCGAAGAGAAAATCCAGAAAATGACCGACGCCTGGATCAAGAAAATCGATGACGGCCTGGCCGCAAAAGAAAGCGAGATCAAGCAGGTTTAATCCCTCGCTTGTATCTGTGGCCATGTCCGAGCAAACATCTTCATCTGTGTCTTCTATCCCGCGTCACATTGCCATCATCATGGATGGCAATGGACGCTGGGCCGCGGCACGCGGCTTGCACCGTATCGAGGGACATCGCCGGGGCGCCGAGACGACGCAGAAAGT
>JAIXUW010000212.1 GCA_027483355.1 Alphaproteobacteria bacterium | reverse complement strand
TGTCGCGGGAGAGTTTATCGTCGACGACATGAATGGTCGATATATCCAGATAATCACCCGCCTCGGCCCAGTTTTCGGCGTATTCTTCTATCAGCAAACCTCGTGGCCAGTCGGGCAGCATATCGCGGCAGGTCTCCAAGGTGACGTGTGATGCGCTGACCAATAGGGGCGGGGCGATATCTTCGGGCCAGATCCGTGATGCCGCATCAAGCGCTGCTTCAGCGGTTTCAACCTCACGGCCCGGCGAGGGGCGCAACAGCAGAACGGGGCGAAGGCCACGCTCGGCCACTACGTTCAAGGCGTCTTCTAAATCGGGCACGCCTTCGCTGATAAAGCTGTCGCCAAACCAGCTCCCCGCATCCAGCTCGGCTATCGCGGCCCAGGGCGTTTGCGCGATTTGTCCGGTGGCACCGGTGGTGCGTGCGAGTTCTTCGTCATGAAACAGCACGGCAATGCTGTCTTGCGTCAGCTTGACATCCAGCGCCACCCATTCCAGCGCCATATCGGCGGCGGCATGAATACCTGCGCGGGTGTTTTCGGGTGCATAGGCGGCAGCACCGCGATGGCCGATGATTTTGGGTGGGGTGATTTTTTGATCGCTCATGGTCCGTGGGTATCCTTTATGTATTCACGACTTGCAAAGAAAAAGCGCCCGCGAAGTTTTCAGGCTTCGGCGGGCGCTTGTTTCATTCAAGTGGGTCAGCCGGCTTTTTCGATTTTGATGTCTTCGCCGGTGGCTTGGTCGATGGCTTTCATCGACAGTTTTATTTTGCCTTTTTCTAGGCCAAGGCATTTCACTTTCACTTTGTCGCCTTCTTTAACCACGTCTTCGACTTTAGCGACGCGGCGGGCGGCGAGTTCAGAGATATGCACCAGACCATCGGTTTTCGGCATGATGTTCACGAAGGCGCCGAATTCCATGATCTTGACAACGGTGCCGTCATAGACCTTGCCGATTTCGGGTTCAGCCGTGATGCCTTTGATCCATTCGATGGCTTTCTGGATCGGTTCGTTGCCGACAGCCGATACCTTGATGGTGCCGTCTTCTTCGATGTCGATCTTGGCGCCGGTTTTCTCGACGATTTCGCGGATCACCGAACCACCCGAGCCGATCACTTCGCGGATCTTTTCTTTGGGGATTTTGATGGTGACGATCTGCGGTGCGTTGGCGTTGAGGCCATCGCGGGCCGAGTTCAGCGCCTTGTTCATTTCGCCCAGGATATGGATGCGACCTTGCTGTGCCTGCGCCAGCGCGATCTTCATGATTTCCTCGGTGATCGAGGTGATCTTGATATCCATCTGCAAAGCGGTGATGCCGTTTTCGGTACCGGCCACTTTGAAGTCCATGTCGCCCAGGTGATCTTCATCACCCAGAATGTCGGACAGAACGGCAAAACGATCGCCTTCTTTGATCAGGCCCATGGCAATACCCGCCACCGGCTTGGTCAGCGGCACACCCGCATCCATCAGCGCCAGCGAGGTACCGCAGACGGTGGCCATCGACGATGAACCGTTGGATTCAGTGATCTCGGAGACTACGCGGATGGTGTAGGGGAACTTTTCTTTCTCCGGCATCATCGGGTGGATGGCGCGCCAGGCAAGTTTGCCGTGACCGATTTCGCGGCGACCGGCACCACCCATGCGACCAGCTTCACCGACCGAGTAAGGAGGGAAGTTGTAGTGCAGCATGAAGGTTTCATCATAGGTGCCTTGCAGGCCGTCGATCATCTGCTCGTCATCGCCGGTACCAAGGGTGGTGACCACGATTGCCTGGGTCTCACCACGCGTAAACAGGGCGGAGCCATGCACGCGGGGCAGGATGCCCGCTTCCGCCAGAATAGGGCGGATGGTCTTGGTGTCACGGCCATCGATACGGGTGCCCGTATCGAGGATGCTGCCGCGGACGATCTCGGCTTCGGCTTCTTTAACCATGCCTTCGATCATTTGCTGGGTCACCGTGGCGCCTTCGGGATCAACCAGGGCTGCCACGGCTTTTGCTTTGGCTTCCTTGATTTTGGCAACGCGGTCTTGCTTGACGCGGAGGCTGTAGGCTTCTTTCAGGTCTGCTGCCACGTATTGGTGTACTTTGGCTTGCAGGGCGTCTTTTTCGGCAGCGGCCGCCGGGATATCCCAGGGGTCTTTGGCACATTGTTCAGCCAGCGAGATGATCGCATCGATCATCGGCTGGAAACCGCGCCAGCCGAACATGACAGCTTCGAGCATTTTGTCTTCGGTCAGTTCGGACGCTTCGGATTCAACCATCAAAACGCCTTCGCGCGTACCGGCGACGATCAGATCCAGTTTGGATTCTTTCATCTCGTCGATGGTGGGGTTGAGCACCAGTTCGCCATTTACGTAGCCAACGCGGGCGGCACCGACCGGGCCCATGAAGGGTACACCCGAAATGGTGAGCGCAGCAGATGCACCAACCAGGGCGGCGATATCGCTTTCATGCTGCTGGTCGTAGGACAGCACAGTCGCGATCACTTGCACTTCGTTCAGGAATGCTTTGGGGAACAGCGGGCGGATCGGGCGGTCGATCAGGCGTGAGATCAGCGTTTCGCGTTCGGTTGGGCGGCCTTCGCGTTTGAAAAAGCCACCGGGGATTTTACCGGCCGCGTAATATTTTTCCTGATAGTGAACCGAGAGGGGGAAGAAATCCTGACCGGCTTTGATATTCTTAGCTGCAACAGCGGTGACGAGGACGGTGGTTTCGCCCATGGTGACCATGACCGCGCCGTCAGCCTGACGGGCGATTTTGCCGGATTCGAGAGTAATGGTTTTGCCGGCCCAGTTGAGGGTTTGGCGGGATACGTTGAACATTCTGCTTACTTTCCTTGC
>JAIXUW010000269.1 GCA_027483355.1 Alphaproteobacteria bacterium | reverse complement strand
GTCAGCTCCCCTTCCAATTCGTTCTGCATCGCTTGTATCAACAAAGGCAAAAGAACATCGGGGTTGCCGGCCGCAGCATGGCGCAGGCTTTGCAGCAGCGATTGGTGGGGCAGACAAAGTTGGCGCAGTGCCTCTACTTTGGCCGCCATCTGCAGATCATCACCGTAATGGAGGCAGGCTGCAATGGCTTTGGCGTCGCGGTTATCTATGGCATGGCGCAGCGCATTAAAACGCTTGGCCACGTCGGGGTCGCGCAGCACGGCACCCAAACCTTCTACCAGGCGGGCATCCTCCCCCTTGAAGGCTTCGAAGAAAGAAAGCAACCGGCCTTTGTGCGTTGCCAGGGCCAGCCGATCACCGGTGCAGGCATTAAGGGCGGTGCCCAGAGCGGCGGGCGGTAAAGAGCCACTCAGCACGTCTTGTAAAATACGGCTATAAGCCTCGTTGGCATCGCGATAACCGGTGACGCGCAGATGGCCTTCAAAAGCAATGGCGGCTCGCAACAGGGCGTGTTTGGCATCGGCCGATTGAATAGACGCATCAAGGGCCATGTCGGCAAAGGTCTTGGCGTTGCGGCCCTTCAACAGCAAGCGGCGCAGATCTGCGCTGGCCTGGGTGTCCGGGCGGGGGAACAGGCCGGGCAGGCGGCCGATAAAGCCGGCGATGTCCTGACGATCGAGCAAACCTGCCAGATCACTGTAAAGGCTTGCTTCATCCAAGACGACAGTTGTCCGGGTGTTCAGGGCCTCGGCATAGTCGGCTTGCGCTTGTTGCAGCATATAAACGGGATGGCGATAGCGGGTCATCACGGCATTTACATTTGTTTCGGCGGCGCTGGGGGCCAAATTCTCGCCCACCCAATCCATGAAGCTGTCAACAAAGTAGTGGCGGTCGCTTTGCAGATGCAGCAGTTCTTTGTGCAGTTGTTTCCATTGCCCGACCAGCACTTGCGCTTGCGCCTCGGCGGCTTCCATTTCTTTGGCGGCTTTGCTTTTAAAGATATTGCCAAGCGGGGCGGCTTTTTTAACCGGGGCAGGGGTAGGCACCGGCGCACTTTCCACAGCAGCTGCATTGCGCGCCACCGCTTCCGCCAGCTCGTCGCTGATGCTGATCTCGGGGATCTCTTCGATCAGATGGGCGGGGAGGCCAGCCGGGATAGCGCGCAGATATTTGACCACGTCACTTTTGGCGCCACAAAGATCAATCGCCTGGGCCACCAGTGTGCCATCGGACAGTAGAAAACCCAGAATATCGTCGGCGTGCTGGCTGGGCGTGCCCAAGCCGCGCCGCGCCGCCCACAGTTGCTTTTCGTCGCCGGTGGTAATCGCCTGTACCAGCCGGTGGCGACCGATGATGATGGCATCGCGGTTGGCCTTTACCCAGGCAGTGACACGGTCGGTGTTTTGTTCGAGCGTGGCGAGCGCCAAAGTCAGCTGATCACGCAAATCGTTCAGCGTCTCGATACTGCTCGGCAACACGACCGGGGTTGGATTGAGGGGCGGTTGGGACATCGTGGAAACCTGGGGGTTGGTGAAAGTTCTGGAAAAATATAGCAACCCGCGGCTGGTTATGCAAACACTTTAGGGGCTTGGCAGTAGATAATGTTTTTTATATATTTCATGTACTTAGTCAAAAATAAGCCAAATCACCTGCCTAACCTGCCGAGGAGCCCCCAGCATGATCCACGATTTCAAAAACTTCCTGATGCGCGGCAATGTCGTCGATCTGGCCGTGGGGGTCATTATTGGCGCTGCTTTCAGCAAGATTGTCACCTCGCTGGTCGAAGACATCATTATGCCGCCGCTGGGGCTGATCGTCGGCAAGGTCGATTTCAGCAATTTCTTTATTGCCCTGTCTGATACCGACACCAGCTACCCGACGGTGGCGGCGGCTCAGGCGGCGGGGGTTGCCACCTGGAATGTGGGCATGTTCGCCAATACACTGGTGCAATTCACTTTGGTGGCCTTTGCCGTTTTCTTTTTCATCATCAAACCGCTGGCCCGCTTGAAAAAGAAAGAAGAGCATAAGCCCGCAGCCCCGGCAGTGAGTACCGAGGAAAAGTTGCTGACCGAAATCCGTGACATTTTGAAAAGTAAATAAAACCCTTCTATATCGCAAATAAAGCTCATCAGAGATCAAAGGGGGCATTCCTTTTCCGGAAAACCCCTTTGTTATTTTTGAACCAAAGCAAATCATTTTTATTTAAGAGTTTCGTTTGTATGATGGGAACCAACTGCCAACGTTAGGCATTCAGGCCCCCATTTTCTCAAGGACTTTACCACCCATGATCGCTACCTCTCTTAAAGCTAAGTTCACCATGATGAGCTTGGCGGCTATCGTCGTCATTGCCTTCTCCGGCTACCGCAGCTTTTATGCGATGGAAATTATGAACCAGCAGAAAGACAAGCTGGCCGCGCAGGCATCGATTGCAACCGCCCATGTCGAGGGCGAGATGATGATACAGGCAGTCCGTGCCGATGTGTACCAAGCGCTCTTTGGCCTCAATAACGGTAGCCTTGATGATGTTGACCAGGCCGGCCAGCAGCTGAAAGAAAACATCGGTAAGCTTAACGATGCTTTGAATAAAAACAGTGCCAGCGACGCCGCCAGCGACGCGCTAAAGGCGGAACTATCAAAACTCCGCAGTGAAGTGGATAATTACGAAACAGCGGCCGAAGCCGTCATTGGTGCGGCGCGTCAAGACCTCATCAACCAAAGCAGCCGTGCCAGCGACGTCTTATCCGCTTTCCAGGTACAATTCCGCGCTCTCGAACAGCATCAAAACAGCCTGCGCGGCTTGATCGCCAATGACGAGACTCGCATCGCCGCAGAAAGTGCCTCTATTGTCGAGAATGAACGCACGATTGCCTTGATTGCCTCTATCCTGGCGACTCTGTTGACGCTTGCCATGCCCATCACCAACCGTATCTGGCTGTTTACGCCACAAGACACGCTGACACATGTGATGGAAAAACTGTCCCATGGCGATACGGCGGTCGAGGTACCTTACACCAACCGCAAAGACGAAATCGGCATCATGGCCAAAACCCTGATGGTTTTCAAAAAGAACGCCGAAGAAAAAGAACGTCTCGAGCGTGATCAGGAAAATCAAAAACGCGTGGCCGAGCGTGAACGCCGCGAGTCTATGCTGGGTCTGGCGGATGACTTCGAAGGCAGCGTTAAGGTGGTGGTCGACACCGTGGCCTCTGCTGCCACCCAAATGGATGTAACCTCACGCGATGTGCGCCGCCGCACCCAAGACAGCGTGGAAAAACTGGGCGAACTGGTGATGGGCATCAATGGTGCTTCACAAAACGTGCAGACCGTGGCCGCCGCCGCCAACGAACTTTCTGCGTCCATTCGTGAAATTTCCGATCAGGTATCGCGCTCGTCGGGCATCACCAGCGAAGCAGTACAGGTATCAGAACGCGCGACACAGACGGCCTCGGCTCTCAGTGAAGCGGCGCATCACATTGGCTCGGTTGTCAGCATGATTAATGACATCACCGGGCAGATCAACTTGCTGGCGCTCAATGCCACCATCGAAGCCGCCCGCGCCGGCGAGGCTGGTAAAGGTTTCGCCGTTGTGGCAAGCGAGGTCAAAAGCCTTGCCAATCAGACGACCCAGGCGACCAAGCAAATTCAGGATCAAATCTCACTGATCCAGGATGCCGCCAGCGATACGGTCGGGGTCATCAACGACATCACCGTGAAAATCGGCGATATCAGCCGCATCTCCAGCTCGATTGCTGCCGCCGTCGAAGAACAAGGCATGGCCACCCAGGAAATCGCCCGCAACGTGCAAGAAGCGGCCGAGATCACCCAGACCATTTCCGACAGTGCCACCGACGTCAAAGGCAGTTCGGCCAGCACCACGGCGGCGGTCGATCAGATGATTTCGGCAGCCCAGGCCCTGAGCGAGCAGTCTGATAGCCTGCGCAGTAAAGTGGGCCTGTTCTTGCAGAACGTGAAAGCGGCATAAACGGAAAGGGCGGCGGCGAGGGACAATGTTCACAGCCGAGGCTTTTTTCAACGCCAAAGCCCGCCGCCAGCGTGGAAAGAAATCTCAGCCGCATCATCACAATGTCTATGTGATCGAACTGGACGACCGCGTGCTCAAAGACCGCGCCTTCCGTGCCGCCAATCCCGGTTATGTCCCCGGTCACGTCTGCTTTTATGTGGGCTGCACAGGGTTGTCGCCCTATGAGCGCTTTCTCAACCATAAAGATGGCCACAAAGCCAACCGCTATGTGCGCCGCTATGGTTTACACCTGCGGCCCGATCTTTTTGCCGTCTTTAATCCGCTGCCTTACGAAGCCGCGCTGGAACTCGAGCGCGATCTCGCCGAAGATTTGCGCGGGCAAGGACATGCCGTTTGGCAGGGTTGACACCCTGCGCGCCGTCAAAAAAAGCCCCGGGCAAGAAGACCGGGGCTTTTTACTCAGAAAGGTTCTATGCGGCAGTTAAGCTGCTTTACCAAACAAATCGTATTCATCCGATTTGCTGATCTTCACCTGCACGATGTCGCCCTGATTGAGGTTTTTGCCGGTGACGTAGACAAGCCCGTCGATCTCGGGCGCATCACCCTGGCTGCGGCCGATAAAACCGCCATTTTCATCCATACCATCGATGATGACGGGCAGGGTGCGGCCAACCTTGGCGGCCAGGCGCTTGGTGCTGATGGTTTGCTGGTGCGCCATGAAGCGGTGCCAGCGTTCTTCTTTGA
Source organism: Alphaproteobacteria bacterium (assembly GCA_027483355.1). Taxonomy (GTDB): domain Bacteria; phylum Pseudomonadota; class Alphaproteobacteria; order Micavibrionales; family UBA2020; genus JAEXMB01. The sequence goes on along the minus strand of JAIXUW010000269.1, from coordinate 5,761 downwards.
CCTCTTCGGGCACGGCCGGGGCAATCTCGTTGGCGGGGGCGCCGGTGACGGGCTCGTATTTAAAGCAACCGGCGCGATCAATTTCAACGGCGCTCATCCAATCCAGCAGCATCTGGAAGTCTTCTTCCGTCTCGCCGGGGAAGCCGACGATGAACGTCGAGCGGATGGTCAGATCCGGACAAGCCTTGCGCCAGCTTTGCAGGCGATCAATCGTCTTTTCCTGATGGGCCGGGCGTTTCATGTTTTTGAGAACCGCCGGTGATGCGTGCTGAAACGGAATATCGATATAGGGGAGAATATTATTCGACGTATCCGCCATCAGTTCGATCACCTCGTCGACGTGGGGATAGGGATAGACGTAGTGCAGCCGCGACCACACATCCATTTGCCCCAATTCGCGGCAGAGGTCGATGAACTTGGTGCGCACGGTGCGGTTTTTGTAAGGATAGGCCTGATATTTACTGTCGATGCCATAGGCCGACGTATCTTGCGAGATGACCAATAGTTCTTTCACACCCGCCTTTACCAGACGTTCCGCCTCGGCCAGCACCTGAATGACGGGGCGCGAGACCAGATCGCCGCGCAGCTTGGGAATAATGCAGAAAGTGCAGCGGTTATTGCAGCCTTCGGAGATTTTCAGATAGGCGTAGTGACGCGGGGTCAGTTTAATGCCCACATCATCTTGCTCTTGCAGCGCCTTTTGGTGCGCCGGGATCAGATCAACAAAGGGGTCATGCACGGGTGGTGCCGCCGCGTGGACGGCATTGACCACTGCTTCGTATTGCTGCGGGCCGGTGACGGCTAAAACTTTGGGATATTTTTTGGTGATCTGCTCGGGCTCTGCGCCCATGCAGCCGGTGACGATGACGCGGCCGTTGGCATCCAGCGCTTCACCGATGGCCTCCAATGACTCTTCTTTGGCGCTGTCGAGAAAGCCACAGGTATTGACGATGACGACATTGGCGTCTTCGTAGTTCGGTGTCAGGTCATAGCCTTCGGCGCGCAGCTGGGTCAAAATCCGTTCGGTATCGACAAGCGCTTTGGGGCAGCCAAGACTGACGACACCCACGCGGGGTGCTGCCTCGTCCTTGGTGTTGAGTTTCTTCTCGGCCGGTTTTTTGCCTTTGGCGGGCATTTTGACCTGAATGGGCTTGGTCATGGTGGTTGGTCGTCTCCGTGCAGTGGGCGTCTTTATATACAGGGGATTCGGGCCACCCCGCTATAACAGCGTGGCACGCTAACAAAACTCTTAAATTATGTAAAGAATTTTGTTAAAGGGTTGATTTTTTAGCGCCGGGGCGTCGCCGCTTTGGCCGCAGATGCTGCGGGCAGGGTAATGCCCAGTTCCTTCAGCATGGGGCCTGGGTCGGCATCCGCGCCGCGATACTGGCGGTACAGCTCCGCCGGTACACCGCCCGAGCCACGCCGGTACAACGCATTCAGCTTTTGCGTCCACTCGGTGTTATAGGCGTCACCCTCAAACGGCGCGAAGCCGTGGGCGGCATAGACTTGCGCGATGAGATAATTGACGTAGCCCGCCGCATAGCTGCTGTGCGCATCCGAAAACAAATGCGTAAAGCGTGTCAGCGGATAGGGGCGGATATGCGCGGCATAGGGGCTGTCGATCGCCACTTCCTGTTCGATTTGTTCCGGCGATAGACCGCGCGCGGGGTCGATGCTGTGGAAATGGAAATCGCGGCGGCTGTTTTGCACCATCAGCAATAGGGTGCGGCTTTCGAAAAAGCTTTGTGCCTTCAACAGCGCATCGATGGCGGCGTCATCCGGCGCCTGGCCGGTTTTGACGTCTTTCAGATAGGTTTTAACGTTATCGCGCAACAGGCCGCGACGTTCGTTGACCATCGAATGGAATTCGACGAAATCCGACGGGCCCGCCGTCCCCTGCAACGACACGTGTTTGACGTTCATGCCCAGCAGCCCCTGCAGGCAATGGCCCATTTCATGATAGAGGGTGATGTATTGCGACAGACCGATCAGCGTGGGTTCCCCCTTGGCGGGCTTGGCAATGTTCATGTTGCAGATCACGGCCACCGGGCGGCCGTCGGCTTGCGGCTGCAGGCAGCTCATCCAGGCGCCGCCACCCTTGGTGCCGGGCCGCGCATACATATCGACGTGCATATAGCCGACGGTGGCGCCGGTCTTGCTGTCGGTGACGTGATAGACGTCGATATCCGGATGCAGCGTCGCATGGCCGTTTTCTTTTTTGAATGAAATGCCAAACAGCCGGCTGGCCTGATCGAGCATCCCGTCCATGACGTTGTTGATTTCAAGGTGGCGCGTAAAGGCATTGGCGTCGAAATTAAACAACGCCGTTTGCTGGCGCGTCGCCCAATAGGGCACGTCCCAGGGCTCAAGCTTGGCGGGTCCGCCGTTGGCAGCGGCGAAAGCCTCCAGCGACTTCATCTCCGCTTCGAATTTAGGCAGCGCGCCGGTGTTGACGTCATCCAGCAGTTTTTCCACCCGGGCAAAATCGGTCACCATGGCGCGGCTGCGGGCAAAGGCGGTGTAATGCGGATAGCCCAGCAGCTTGGCATAGGCATCGCGGTTCTTTTGCATCTGCACCAGAACAGGTCGGTTATCGTGTGGCGCTGCAGTCCCCATGCGGTTGAGCGCTGCCAGCATTTTACGGCGGAAACCCGAATGTTCGGCCTTTTCCAGCCATTCATCAACGAGCAGGCGTTCGGGCACAAACAGCCAGCCGCTGGCGTGGGCAGCCTTGCGCGCATTCTCGGCCAGTCCTTCGATTTCGGCCGCCGAAAGCCCCGCCAGTTCCTGCACGTCGGTGATCAGTACCGCCTGTTGTTGCGGTGCCGCCAAAACATTATCGGTGAATTTCTGCGCCAGGCTGATCAGCTCGGCATCGAGCTGGCGAATCTGCTGCTGGTCGGCGGGACTGGTCAACAGGCCGCCTTCCGCCTCAAAAGCGTGATGCAGATGGGTGAGGATGGCGGCGTCATCGGCATCAAGGTTCAACGTCGGGCGGGCGTCATAAACGGCGCGAAAACGGGCGCCGATCACTGCATCTTGAAATACGGTCTTGCTGGCCTCGGCAAAACGGGTGCGGGCGGCCTCCTCGATCTTGGCGATTTCTTCGCTATAGGTATTGTTGCTGTAATTACTCAGCAGCCACAGGATATAACCGGCACGGCTGAACAGCTGGTCGAGCGCAACCACGGTATTGTCAAAGCTGGCGGGCGCTGTGTCCGCTTTGAGTTGCTCGGCCTTTTGCAACGCTTCGGTCAGCACGGTTTCCAGCGCGGGCATAAAGTGTTCCGGCTTGATGGCGTTGAAATCGGGCAGGCGGGCAGGGGTCAAGAGAGGGTTCGACATTGATGGCTCCGGTCAGGTGGCTGCTTATGGCGATAGTCTAACCGGGCTTGGTTACGATTGTCTTGCCGTAAAGCGGAAAAAGGCCCCTATAAAATCTTATGAAAACTTTGCCCAGCTTGTTTACCAGCGGTCATTATGGTAGCAAAAGAGCCCGACTGAAAGCACCCCATGACCAAACCCGCCCCCCTCGCGCGCATACCTGAAATCCTGTCCCAACCGGATGCTGCCTTGCAGGCGGTGACGGCACGATATGCCGTGGCCATCACCCCGGAAACCCGCGCATTGATTGCTGCCGATCCTGATGGCGCGGTGGCCAAACAATATCTGCCTGATGTGCGCGAACTGGTCGAAACGCCGGACGAGTTGCAAGACCCCATTGGCGATGACGCCCATAGCCCGGTGCCGGGCATCGTGCACCGCTATCCTGATCGGGTGCTGCTGAAACCCATTCACGTCTGTGCTGTCTATTGCCGTTTTTGTTTCCGTCGTGAAATGGTGGGGCCGGGCAGTGAAATGCTCAAGCCCGATGATCTGGTGCGTGCGATCGACTATATCCGCGGTGCGCCTAAGGTCTGGGAAGTTATTTTAACCGGCGGCGATCCGTTGGTACTGTCACCGCGCCGCTTGAAAGACATCATCGATCAGCTCTCGGCCATTGATCACGTCAAAATCATTCGTCTGCATACCCGTGTGCCTATCGCCAACCCCAATCGCGTGACCGACGAATTGATCGCGGCGTTGGATAGCTCCAAAGCAGTTTATGCTGTCCTGCATTGCAACCACGCGTCTGAAGTAACCGACAAGGTGCAGGCCGTCAGTCAAAAATTTATTCGCGCGGGTATTCCGCTGCTATCGCAATCGACCTTGCTGGCCGGTATCAATGACACGACCGACGCGCTCGAGGCTTTATTCCGCCGCCTGACCGAGATGAAGATCAAGCCCTATTATCTGCATCACCCTGACAAAGCGCCGGGCACCGGCCATTTCCGTTTATCGCTCAAGCGCGGCCAACAGATCGTGCAAAATTTGCTGATGCGATTGTCAGGTATAGCCCGGCCGAATTATATGCTCGATATCCCCGGTGGGCACGGCAAAATAGCGGCCCTGCCGGGTGCCGTCACCGAGACCGAAGCTGGCACCTATGACGTGCGCGACCCGCATGGCCATATCCATACCTATCGTGACAGCCAATCGTGATTATTGATCCCCAGGCACTCCCCGAGGCACCCGTGTATGCGCGTCTGCGCCAGGCGATGGTGGCCCGCATTCTGGTGCTGGATGGTGCGATGGGGACGATGCTGCAGGATCTGCGCTTTGAAGAAAATGATTTCCGTGGTGATCGTTTTGCCAATTGGTCGCATCCGCTCAAAGGCAACAATGATCTTTTGTGTCTGACCCAGGGCAAGGCCGTGGGCGATATCCACCGCGCCTATCTGTTGGCGGGGGCCGATATTATCCAGACCAATACCTTCAATGCCAACCGTATTTCACAGGCCGATTACGCCATGGAGGATCTGGCCCGTGAAATGAACGTGACAGCCGCGCGGCTGGCGCGTGAAGCGGCTGATGAACTCTCCACTGACGCGCATCCCCGCTTTGTGGCTGGTTCGCTGGGGCCCACTAACCGTACCGCCTCCATCTCGCCGGATGTATCCGACCCCGCCGCGCGGAATGTTGATTTTGATACGCTGGTGACTGCCTATATCGAGGCAACTGAAGGTCTCCTCGATGGCGGCGCCGATCTGCTGCTGGTCGAAACCATTTTCGATACGCTGAATGCCAAGGCGGCGGGCTTTGCCATCGAAGAAGTCTTTATTCGTCGGGGCCAGCGCTGGCCGGTCATGCTCTCGGGCACCATTACCGATGCCTCAGGCCGTACGCTCTCGGGCCAAACGGCCGAGGCGTTTTGGCATTCGATGCGCCATTTGCGGCCTATTTCCATCGGCTTTAACTGTGCATTGGGCCCACGCGAATTGCGCCCCTATGTCGAAACGCTATCGCAGATCGCCGATTGCCCGGTATCGGCCTATCCCAACGCAGGCCTGCCCAATGCCTTTGGCGGTTACGACGAAACGCCCGAACAAATGACCGCCGAGATGGGCGATTGGGTGCGCCATGGCTTCTTGAACATCATCGGCGGGTGCTGCGGCACGACGCCTGCCCATATCCGCGCTTTTGCCGAGAGTGTGCGCGGCGTGCCGCCCCGTGCGGTGCCGCAGATCGAACCCGCTTTGCGTCTCTCGGGTCTCGAGCCCTTCATTCACCGCGAGCGGGATCTTTTTGTCAATGTGGGCGAGCGCACCAATGTCACGGGATCAGCCAAATTCCGCAAGCTGATCAAAGCGGGTGATTACAATGCAGCCCTATCGGTCGCGCGCGAACAGGTCGAGAATGGCGCCCAAATCATCGACAT
>JAIXUW010000130.1 GCA_027483355.1 Alphaproteobacteria bacterium | reverse complement strand
GGCTCCTGCAGGAGTCCCATACGCCCCAGGCTAGCCAGACGCGGCCACACATCCGCGGTCGGGTCGTCCATGGCGGCCAGCTCCTGCTCCAGCTTTACAATCTGGTGCTCGATGACCTGTGTAAAGGGCCAGGTGGTTTTGATGATTTCAGCCCAGCGGGGTCCAATGTGCTTATTCTCCCACGCTGACCACTCCTGTTGCGCCTTCCGCCGCGCGGCATTGACACTCGTTCGCACTGCCTCCTTCAGACGGTCGTGCTCCAGCATCTCTGCCCGCTGCTCCGGTGTGACTGCGCGCTTGGCCGCCGCGTCCCGTGCGGCGGCGAGCTCCCCCTCCACCTGTCGCTGAAGCATCTGATGCCGCTTGAACCAGTAGGAGTCGCGCAGGAGGCGAATCCAGTCAAGGCAGCCGGCCTGGAGTGTCTTTAGAAGGAAGTCGTAGCCAAAGGACATACGGGACTGGAAGGTAGCTCGCGCACCCGTCATCATCCGCTTCACGTCCTCCATCGCCTCCGGCTCACGGTCAGGGAGATAAAGCACGAGGCCGCGGTCATCCTTGCCGCGCCGCCCCGCACGGCCCGCCATCTGAATATACTCATCCGTGTTGAGCAGCCGCATACCACCGGTGGAATCATCGTATTTGCGGTAGCCTGTAAAGATAACCGTCTTGGTAGGCATGTTGATGCCGACCGCAAATGTCTCTGTGGCAAACAGCAGCTTCACGAGGCCGCGACCAAATAGCACCTCCACCATCTCCTTCAGGACCGGCAGCAGGCCACTGTGGTGGAACGCAATTCCCTTCTCCAGTAGACCACGCAGTGTCTGATACTGCTGCAGACGCTGGAGCTCCTCGCCGTAGCGGTGGAGGTGGAAATCCATCATATGCCGCACGACAGAAGCATCTGAGCTATCAAGGAGTGTATGCTCAATGGCCGCCGCATAGCGCTCACAATCGCGCCGGCTGAAGACAAAGACGAGTGCCGGCAGAAGAGTGGCGCCCTCCAGCCTAGCAATGAGCTCATTGAGCTGGTGCCGATACGCCTTGGGACCGGCCGCTCCGCGCGCCACAGGGCCATCCTCATAGCCGCCACGCCGCCGGTCAGCCACACGGGCGCGATGGTCATCTGCCGCCTTTACAGCCCCCGCGCGCCAGCGCAGCCAGCCTGTATAGAGCCCGCCTTCAAAGGTCTCCTTATTATCCATGATGGTGAGCAGCTCATCACCGCGATACACCGCATGCTGGAGCGGAACAATGCGGTAGGTTGTGGAAATCAGATGAATTGGCTTCTGCTTCAGCTCACCAAGCCAACTCGCAAAGAACTGGGGGCCATCGATGGTAGCAGACAGAAGCACGAGATTCACCTCCCGAGGTAGTAGAATCATCGTCTACTCCCACACAGCCCCGCGGTCACGGTCATTGATGTAGTGGCACTCATCGAACACTACGGCATCGAGACGGTCAAGAGAGAGGTCGGCGGTAATACCCAGCTGGCGCGTCGTGGAGGTCGCCTTAAAGAGGAGGTTGCGGAGGCTTTCTGTCGTCATGATGACGACGTCCGCATCGGGGCGGAACTTCAGGTCGCCAGTCATGATGCCGACGGAAGGAAAGGCGCGCTTCAGGTCGTAGAACTTCTGGTTACTAAGAGACTTAATAGGGGTCGTGTAGAAGACACGGCGACCCTTGGCGAGGCTGTGGGCGATTTGATACTCACCAACGAGTGTCTTGCCTGAGCCGGTCTTCGCCGTGACGAGCACATTCTCGTCGCGACTGATAGCGGCAATCGCGTGCTGCTGGAATGGATCGAGAGCGAATGGAATGTCCATCGCGAGCTTTGGAGGCATGGCCTCACAGGGCTCGGAGGGATTCACTACGCGCAGAAAGATGGATGTCATCTATCACACGGGTATGGGCTGTAGGGGGTCGCGCCTGGGTGGATTGCGCAGCAATTTTAGCCGGTAGCACGGGCATTTTACGCGTTGTTATTATTATTGGAGCTACTCTTGGAGCCAGCCGCCGCGCTCGCGCTAGCCGCCCCCTTCTTCTTGCGTGTACCCGCACCAGGCTTCTTCGCCGCCGCACAGAACCCGCACAAGTCGCGATACTGCTTCGCGGTGAAGGCCTTATACTCGGACTCCTTCATACGCAGGAAGCCGTTAATCAGGCGCTTAGGAGGAGACTTACCGTTGTAGGCGTTCTTCAGCTCCGCTACCACCGCATTGCGCGCGGCCTTCGCTGCGGCTGCAGCCGCCTCGCGCTGACGACGCTCCTCCTCCTTGCGCGCCTTCTCCTCAGCCTTCTTCGCATTCGCAGCGGCCTTTGTGCTGAGTGCAGCAGCGCTGCGCTCATTAGCACCCTCCTTTGCAGCCTTCACACTTTCCAGCTGGAGCTGTAGCTTGGCAATCTGCGCGGCGAGAGCATTCACATTCGACGCAGCCTTCGTAGCCTTTGTCTTCTTAGTCTTCGATGTGCCGTTTCCAGCAGGCGCGGCCGCCGCAGACCCATTCGCCGCAGCGGCCGTGGCACCCGCCTTACGCTTCGCAGCGGACTCCTTCTTCTTTGCAGTCTTATTGCTCGCGCCAGGAGGATTGTATCCCTTCGGATCGGCCAGATACTTCTCCAACTCAGATGCATATCCGCTCGCATTTGCAGTTCGCATACGTGAAAGGGGGCCGAGCACCTGAAGATTGGGCTTCAGTGCAGGATTGCGCGTCTGAATCTCCTTCCGCACAGCATTCTGAGCGAGCAGCGCAGCAGACATGGGCTTACCTGACTTAGTCAAACGGACCGCAGCTGTCGGGGGGAGGGCCGCAGCAGCAAGAGCGGCCGGCGCAGCCGCAGCCATTGCCGAGGCGCCGGGCAGAGGACCAGGTGACTCATTTTCATCTTCATCCTCATTCTCATTCAGATTTCCACTCAGCGGAGACGCACTCCCGTTATTTGGCGGCGGAGGCGGCGGTGCAGGCGGAGCAGCAGCTGGGACTGCATTCGCCTTCAGCGTGCCATTTCCAAGGGCAGCAAGCTGTGCTGCCATAGTGCTTTCATCTACATTTCCAAATCCATTATCGGAAGTTTGGCTCATCCTAGTGTATTCTTAGAAATCTCCGCGCATTGAATTCCAGCTAGCAATACGGCGCTCCTCTCCTGCCGGCCGCCCATTTGCTTGGACAGTGCGGGACGCAGGTTGTTTCTCCGTATTCTCTGAACTGCTAACTACTTTTTGGATGCCAGTATAAGACGATGTGCTGATAACGAATGGAATAAGATATAGTGCGACATTTACCAGTAGGAATGCAAAAAGAAAACTAGACTCCTTTAAGAACATTGCAATCACTGCGGTGAGAATAAAATAGGCTGAGTGACTTCCTATTGCGCGCTGCCCATTCTCATTCGCATATCGTTTCAGTCCATCCAACATCTCATTCCGACCCGTTGGCATCGATTTGAGCAGGCCGTAATAGAAGAGTAGGTCATGAACAACCTGTACTGCGAGCAATATGCATACAAATACAAATGGGGACCAAGTGCGCCCACCGCTGCTGTAAAAGGATGTATAGACCCAACGTGCTGCCTGGAATAGTATCACAATCCAGGAGGCATTCGCAAGAAGACCCTCCAGGCCAAATGTGTCAAAAAAGGTGTTCAGGCTAAATCCGCCGATGCCTCCAAAACGGGTCAGTGCGAGTGACAGATTGATACTCACAATAGAAGCAGATGCTATCGGCCAAATATCATTCGCATCGCGATAGTCGCCGATATCACCCAGTTTCCATCCCTCTCCAGATTGTCCACCTCCTTCCATTTCTATCCAATGAATCATGTAAAAAGGTGGGCTCAAAGCAGAACACTATACTTTAAAGTATGGTCTGGAACTGCTATCTTCTGATTGCGAGCCCAACTGGTTCAGGTGGAACCTATGTTGGAATTACAGAAGACCTTGACCGGCGTCTAGCACAACACAATGGCGAGCGAGCGGGCGGTGCAAAAGCCACACGAGGAAAGGCCTGGACACGAGCGTGTTATGTTCGGGGCTTTCCTGACCAGCGAGCGGCGCTACAGTTTGAATGGGCATGGAAGGCGCGCACGCGCCGGTATCATGCCGGCACACCTCTCCAGAGGCGCCTACGGGCATTACAAGAGTTACTTGCGGAGGACCGCCCCACAAGTCTAGCGGCCGCTTACGCTGAATATCCCTCTCCGCTGGAGGTGGAGTTTGGAGAGGGCGTAGAGTTTGCCGAGCTCTGAGCAAGTGTGGCCTCAAAACTAGTGGTCAATGTGTGAATGAGTGCCTCTTCCTTTGCAGGATCCAGATGAGGATGCGCCGTGTAAATCTGTTGCAGTTTATCCTTTGTTTGTTGTAGTTTTTCCTGTAAAGAAATCTTTTTGGAGCTGGTGGATTTCCAAAGAATGCCCTCCGTCTTAATCTCGATGGCAAAGCGGTCACGGTGGTATCCGTTCTCTTTTTTTTTTTTATTTTTTTTTTTTTT
>JAIXUW010000281.1 GCA_027483355.1 Alphaproteobacteria bacterium | reverse complement strand
GCGCGCCAGAAACTGGTGGCCAAGCGCTGGGCCGCCGCCGACGTGATGCCGCTGATCAAGCTAATCGACGACCCGCAATATCCCATCCACGCCGATGGCACCTATCAGATGTCGGAAACCCAGGCCCGCGCCATTCTTGACCTGCGCCTGCACCGCCTGACCGCGCTGGAACGGGACAAAATCGGCGACGAGTTGCGCGAAGTCTGCGCCGAGATTGCCCGTTGCCTTGAAATTCTCGGCTCCCGCGACGTGTTGATGGCCTTACTGCGGGGTGAATTGGTCGAAATCAAAGAACGTTTTGCCACCCCGCGCCGCACCGAACTGATGGCCGACGAACACGAAACCGACATCGAAGACCTGATCCAGCGTGAAGACATGGTGGTGACGGTCTCGAGCGCCGGCTACGTCAAGCGCGTACCGCTCTCGACCTACCGCGCCCAAAAACGCGGCGGTAAGGGTCGCACCGGTATGCAGACCAAAGACGAGGATTTCGTCACTGATTTGTTCGTCGCCAATACCCATACACCGGTTTTGTTCTTCACCAGCCGTGGTATCGTCCACAAAATGAAGATCTATCGCCTGCCGCTGGGCACCCCTACCGCGCGTGGCAAGGCTTTTGTAAATCTGCTGCCCTTGGAGCAGGGCGAGACCATCTCGGTCGTTATGCCGCTGCCTGAGGACGAGGATACCTGGGCCAACCTCGACGTCATCTTCGCAACATCGCATGGCACCGTCCGCCGCAACAGCTTGGAGGACTTCCGCAACGTCCGCGCCAACGGCCTGATCGCGATGAAGCTCGAAGGCGATGAAAAGCTGATTGATGTGCGCACCTGTACAGATCGCGATGACGTCTTGTTGTCTACCCGCAAGGGCAAGGCAATACGTTTCTCGGTCGAAGATCTCCGCGTCTTCAAATCGCGGGCATCGACCGGTATTCGCGGCATTAAATTGATGGGCGGTGACGAAGTCGTCTCGATCTCCATCGTCCGCGGCACCGACGCCACCGCCGAGGAGCGCGCGGCTTATCTGAAACGCGCCTCACAGCAACGTAACCAGGAAGAAGGCGAGCGCGACGAGGAAGATACCGCCACCGGCGATATCACCCTATCCGAAGAACGCTTCCAACAGATGGCCGCGAATGAAGACTTCCTGCTGGCAGTCACCAGCCGTGGCTACGGCAAGCGGACCTCTGCCTATGAATACCGCACCACGGGTCGCGGCGGCTCGGGCATCTGGAATATGAAGCTCTCGACCAAGAACGGCGAAATCGTGGGTTCTTTCCGCGTGTCGGATGCCGACGAAGTGATGCTGGTCACCGACGGCGGCCAGGTTATCCGTATGCCCATCGCTGACGTGCGTTTCGTCGGTCGTCAGACGCAAGGGGTCACCCTCTTCCGTATCGAAGGCGATGAAAAAGTCGTCTCGGCCGCCGTCATCCGTGATGCTGGCGAAGGCGACGAATAACATGCGAAAACGAAGCGAGCCTAAAAGATCGAGAAAAACCAAGGCAAGGATAAAAAAAAGAGATCCTTTAGAATACCCTACAAAGCTACTTCTCACTTCTGTTGTTTATGCAAATACAAGCCAAGATAATATAAGAAAAATTGCTCGTGAAGTTCTACAAAAGCATTACAAATCAGGAAAGAGTATAAAGCTATGTGTAGCTGAACATCTAACAAACTTAATTAAAAAAAATACTACTAAAGCAAGTTCACCAGATAAAAAAGAGGACTCTAGGCTTTGGTTAAAAAAGGTTGGACTAATAAATAGTAACCTTGATCTAGGTAATTCAATTCCTGATATAGAACGCGCTCACATCATAATAACAAAGTAGACCTACACATGTCTAATCCACGGCAAGAATATTTTTATAAACCACGCCCTTCCTGCAAGCGAGAGATAAGCTACCTTATAGAAAGTTTGGCTAGTGTAACCCGCGATGCCGGCGAAGGCGACGAATAATGGCGGGCCGCGTCCAGCCGATCGAGGATCGCCCGCATATTTCCTGGGTCGATGGTCGCTGGGGGCGTTGTCATTTTTTCACCAACGATGTCTACATCGGGCAATCGCTGCGTCACTACGGCGAATATAACCCCGACGAAACCGAAGCCGTGATTGCACTGGCACAGCGCTTTTGCCGCGACAATAAACCCCGCGCGCTCGATATTGGTGCCAATATTGGCGCTATTTCTCAAGCCCTGCAGGCCTCCGGCTATATCGTTGAAGCTTTCGAGCCGTTACCCGAAATTTATGAATTACTCAGCCTCAACTTCACCGGCCATACGCATAATATAGCACTGGGCGATGTTCAGGGCTTTGCCAGTATGCCGCAACTTGAATATACCGAGCCGAATAACTACGGCGGGTTTTCGCTGGGCACCAGAAGCACCGTTCGCGGCGCGGTCAAGGTACCGGTCAGAAAACTCGATGAATTTCATTTTACCGACGTCGGCCTGATCAAAATCGACGTCGAGGGTTTTGAAGAACGCGTACTGCGCGGTGCCGTCGAGACCATCACGCGCTGCCGCCCGGTTTTATATATCGAAGACGACCGCAAGGATAAAAGCGCCAGCCTGCACGCCTATCTCGGCGAACTGGGCTACGCCATCACCCCGCATACACCACCGCTGTTTCGTCCCGAAAACTATTTCGGCAAAAGCGATAATATTTGGGATCGCAACTATGTCAGCCACAATATCATCTGCACCCCTCACCCTTAAAAGGAACACCCCCATGGTCAAGCAACTGCAAAAGCGCGTTTACACCGCCACCGTCACTTCAACCGGCGGCCGCGACGGTCACAGCAAAAGCGCCGATGGCGTGATCGATTTTAAAATGGGCAAACCCGTCGAAATGGGCGGTAAAAATGACGGCGTTAACCCCGAACAACTTTTTGCCGCCGGCTATTCTGCCTGCTTTCTGGGCGCTTTGAAATTCGTCGCCGGCCAGGACAAAATCGCCGTCTCCGATGACGCCAGCATCACCGTCGCCGTCACCTTCGGCCCCATCGATCATGGCTTTGGTCTGGCCATCGAACTGACCGCGTCGCTGCCCGGTATGGACCGCACCGCCGCCGAAGCCCTCGTTGAAAAAGCGCATCAGGTCTGCCCCTATTCCAATGCGACACGCGGTAACGTTGAAGTTACTTTGACGGTGGCTTGAAAGCTGTAAGGCGCCCCCACCCCGCCGCAGGGCGGGGTCACCATGCCGCCCTACGGCGGCAGGGTGACAAGCCTTACCCAAACGCCGCAATATAATCGGTTATCACCGTCAGTTCGACGTCTTCCGCCTGGCAGGCATCAGCCAGACGCGTATAGGCAGCGCGGCGCTCCGCCGTCATTTCCTCGAACAAGGCCCAGGTGTTCAAACCTTTATCATGCCGGTCGGCCAGGGCCACCCCATCCGCCCCGATGGTTTGAAACTCCGGGTGAAAATAGCCAAGCTCGGTACCCGTCGCGGCCCCGTTCTGCCATAGTGCCATCGCCATCCCCACATGGGCGCTGTCATAGGGCAGGTATTGGCAACTGGCCGTCTGCTGGCGATCGGCGTAAATGGGGCGGGCATCCGGCTTCTCCCCAAACAGTAGGCCATAACGGGCCCGCGGTAGTTCATGGCTCATCGCCATTACATTATGCAGCGCAAAAGACGAAAACAGCACCCGCCGCTCGGGCAAGGGCGATGCCATCACCACCGCCGCCAGATTTTTGATGAAGTCGTTTTGCTCTAACGGCTGGCCCGCCCCCTGCACGCCCTTGATCTCGATGTTGACCGCAAATGGCAACGTCTTGGTATCCAGACCGGCAATAACGGTCAACATATCGGCCAGCGGCACGATACGGCCCTTACCGCTCCGGCCACTGCCAAAGCGCTTGATCTCGTCAAACGGCATTTGATTAAGCGACGCCGCCGGTTTATCCGCGCCAAAGAAATGATCGGTTGGCACCACATTGTGCAGGGTGAAAATCACCCCGTCCGCCGACATCACCGCGTCTATTTCGACATAATCACAACCCGCCGCAAAAGCCGCCTCGAGACTCTCCACCGTATTCTCGACCGGCAAGCGGGCGATATCGCGCCGCGACTGGTAAAAGTCATGATCGGTGCAGCCCATGCCCCGGTGCCCGCCCACGGATATCTTCTTGGCCATTGCGC
>JAIXUW010000272.1 GCA_027483355.1 Alphaproteobacteria bacterium | reverse complement strand
GTAATATTCGATATCGACGCCAAAACGCCGCAAAATTTCTTCACAGCTTTTACGGCTGGGCCCATAGCAGTTATCGGGCATCAGCACATGGTCGCCCACCTGGGTAAAGGCCATCAGGGTCGTCACAATCGCCGACAGGCCCGAACAGGTGGCGACACTGCCGTCGGCGCCCTCAAGCGCGGCAATGGCCTCTTCAAAGGCAGCACTGGTGGGTGTCCCCGCACGGCCATAGTAAAAAGGCATGTCGGGGACTTTTTCAAACTCGGCGTAGGATTTAAAGACGATCGTCGACATGCGGTGGACCGGTACATTGACCGCACCGTGGTAACGTCCCGGATGACTGCCGGCATGGGTAAGGATGGTGGCGATATCTTTGGGGGTATCGGTCATCAGGTCTACTCCTTGGCCGTGGCGACGGGGGCGCCTGGTGTATTCGCCCATTCGCTCCATGACCCGCCGTAGATGGCGGCGTCGGTGTGGCCGATTTCATAGAGTGCCAGCGCGACGACACCCGCGGTGACACCACTGCCACAACTGCAGGTGATCGGCTTGGAGAGGTCCGCTTGGCTGTCGGCAAAAAAAGCGTTTAGTGCAGCGGGGGGCTGCAACATGCCATCTGCCGGGTTGATCAGGCTACCAAAGAAAACATTGGCGGAGCCCGGTATGTGTCCCGCCGCCATGCCGGGGCGAGGCTCTGCCATGCTGCCGCTAAAACGGCGCGGATCGCGGGCATCCAGTACGGTAAAATCACCACTGCTGACATTGGCCAACATATCTTCATAGCGTTTAAAAAGTTCGGGCCGATAGCTGGCCGTATAGATTTTCGGCGGCAGCGCCTGCTTGGCCTGCAGATCAAACCCCGCCCGGCGCCAAGCGGGCAGGCCGCCATTCAGCACCTGCACCTTGGTGTGACCGAACAGGCGAAACATCCACCAGACGCGGGCGGCAGCAAAGGCCATGCCGGTGTGATCATAGACCATCACATGATCGTCGTTGCCAATACCGAGATTGCCAACCGCTTGTGCAAAAGACTCTGGGCTGGGGATGGTATGGGCAAGTGGTGCCGAGGGATCGGCGATCAGGTCGATGTCAAAATTAACCGCCTGACCAATACCGACCTCGGCGGGGGGCTGCCCATAGGTGGCATCAATAATTTTGACATCCGGCCGGTCCAGGATGACGGCCAAATCCGCGGGGGCGATCAAAGCAGATGCAAGTGTGGTCATGCCGGTTCTCCCTGGCCTAGCCATTGGGCGCGAATACGCGGACGGTGGCGGGCAAACCAGTTGAGACCCAAGGCGGCAGCACCGTTGCGAATAAGGCCCGCATCCAGCATCTCGAAGACTTTTTCGGCGGGTAACAAATGCGTGCGGATTTCCTCGCCCTCTTCCTCGACGCCGAAAATACCACCGGCATCGCCGCGGGCAATGCGGCCGATAAAGACATGGGCCTCTTCATCGAGACAGCCGGGGCTGGTAAAGAACGATCCGACCGGGATCAGGTCGAGGACGGCACAACCGGTTTCCTCGACGGTTTCGCGCCGTGCGGCTTGTTCGGGTGTTTCATTGTCATCCAGCATGCCGGCGGCGCATTCGAGTAAAAAGGCGTGTTCCGGATCGGCGATAAAGGCGCCCAGGCGAAATTGCTCGTTGAGCAAAATCTCGTCGGTTTCGGGGACGTAGAGGACCACCATCGCATAGCCGCCGCAGGTGAAAATCTCGCGCTCCATTTCGGCGGCAAAGCCGTCGAACTTCAGCGACCGTGGCTCGGCCCGGACAATTTCCAGGCGATGAAAGCCGTCAAAGACTTGTTCCCGGTGGGTGATCCGGGCAGTGGGCAGGCGGCTGGCGGCGGGGATGCTGGCGTTCATTTTAAGTCTCACCTTGGCGAATTAAATGCTAAAGGATTGAAATTGATCATAGTCTTTACCATCCCGGCAAGCAAGGCGGGCGGGCAACCCATTATTAACAGAATACTAGTTCTGACCGCGAATTTAATTTGGGCGCGGCCACCGGATAGGCTATATAAAAGCTCATTAAAAGAGCTGTTTTGTCCTTTCCCTGTTACCCGAGGCTTGGTCGTTCCCATGGCGCTTCCCGATATTATCTGCCGCACCCCGACGCGTAGCGTGCGCGGCAAGCCCGGACAGCCGCCCTATATCCTCGAGTTCACCGACCGTTACTCCGTCTACGAATGGGGCGAAATGCCCGAAGATATTCAGGGCAAAGCGGCAGGTCTCGCTTTCCTGGGTTGGTTTTTCTTTGACCATCTGGGTCAGGCGGATGTGTGGCAAGACACCGCGATCTTCCCCGCCGCTGTCGACCAAAAAGAACTGGCCCGTTTGCGTGAAAAGGGGCTCGCCCATCACATGGTGGGTTTGGCGGGTGGCGATCTCAAGCCCCTATCATTGGACCGTGAAATTCTGGCCCCCAGTAAGTTACTGCTGGTGAAACCTCTCGCCTATCCGCAGGCGGATGATCCCAAAGCGACCCTAGGCGATAACCGCGTGCTGCCCTTGCAGGTGCGTTTTGAATTTATCCGCGGCGACGCCATGCCCGGTGTTACCATTCTGGCCGAAGACAATGCCGCCTGTGTGGTTAAAACCGTCGAACAGGCCGCAGAAAAAGCGCGCCTGACCTCTTCTGATATGATCCGGATGGCCAAGTTGGGCGAACTGGTGGCCTTGCGCCTGCGCAAAACACTCGCCGATATCGGCCTCACGCTTACTTCGGGCAGGCTCACCTTTGCCGTCACCGGCCCGGCGGATGCAGTAACGTTCATCCTCGCGGACTCGCTGGGCCCCGATACGCTGACGATTGAATGCAACGGTGTGCGCATCTCGCAAGATGTCTTGTGTCAGGGCTACCGCGGCACCAACTGGCTGGCCGCCGTCGAAAAAGCGAAAATTCTGGCGGCCGAGCGCGGCGACCGCGACTGGAAGCGGATTTGCACCGAAGAGTTGAAAGCTCAACCGCCTTTGCTGTCACCCTTGGTCAAGGAAAAAGCGGCGATGGTCTATAAAGGCCTCGCCCGTGCCCTGTGTCAGCAATATCTGGGTAAGGAAATTTTTCCCATGGCCTGGGATATCACGCGTCTGGCGCAAAGTCTGAAACCGCGCGACGCCGCCTGACTTTAATTGGACGCCGCCAGCCAGTCTTCTTCCGCGGTGGCTAGTTTCTCTGAAATGTTTTTGTGTTTTTCGGTCACCTGGCGCGCCTTGTCCTGATGATCGTAAAAACCACTGGCCGCCATCGCTGTTTCCAGCTTTTCCTTCTCGGCCGTCAGCCGGATGACTTCTTTTTCAAGTTTCTGCAAGGCCTGCGGGTTTAATTGTTTCTTCGCGGCCGGCGCTGCAACTTCCGCGGTGTCTTGCTCTTTTTTGCCGGCGCGCGCTTTTGAGCGGGCGTTGCGGCGTTGCTGAATAACGTGGCGGCGGTAATCCTGTAGATCGCCGTCAAAAGGCTCGCACTTGCCATCGGCAATTAGCCAGAGACGATCGGCCACACGCTCGACCATATGGGGGTCGTGGCTGACCATGATAACGGCGCCCTTGTAAGAATTGAGCGCCTGTACCAGTGCTTCGCGGGCATCGATGTCCAGGTGGTTGGTCGGCTCATCCAGCAACAAGAGATGCGGCGTATCAAAACTCATCAGCGCGAACAACAGCCGCGCCTTTTCACCGCCCGACAGACTGCCAATCAGGTTGTCGGCCAGATCTTTGGAGAAATGGAATTGGCCCAGGCGTGCCCGCACCGATGATTCTGATGCGCCGGGATTTTTGCTCTTTACCAAACGATACATTTCCATGTAGGGCGTTGAGGTGACATCCAGCTCCTCGGTCTGATGCTGCGAGAAATAACCGATGCGCAGCTTGCCCGAGCGTGAATACTCGCCCGTCTGTGGCTGCAGCTTGCCGGCGATCAGCTTCATCAGGGTCGATTTACCGTTACCGTTGGCGCCCATCAGGGCAATGCGGTCATCCAGGTCAATGTTCTGGGTGACGCGGCGTAAAATGGGCTGCCCCGGCGCATAGCCGATATCAGTGCCCCGCAGCGACAACAAGGGCGCTGGCAATTCTTCCGGGTCGGGGAAGGAGAATTTCAGCGCGCGGTCGGCGATTACTGCATCGACAATATCCATGCGCTCGATCGCCTTGATGCGGCTCTGCGCCTGCCGCGCTTTGGCGGCCGAGGCGCGGAAACGATCGACGAAAGCCTGCATATGTGCTTTGGCCGCCAGCTGCTTTTCGTGCATCTTTTGCTGCAGGCCGAGTTTTTCGGCGCGTTCACGCTCGAAGGTGTCGTAATTACCGGTATAAAGCGTCAGTTTCTTTTTATCGACATGCACCACATGGTCGATACAGGTATTCAAAATCTCGCGGTCATGGCTGATTATTAGCAGGGTGTGCGGATAATTGGCGAGATAGCCTTCCAGCCACATAATGGCTTCGAGATCCAGGTGGTTGGTGGGCTCGTCCAGCAGCAGAACATCGGGCTCGACAAACAGGGCCGCTGCCAAAGCCACCCGCATCCGCCAGCCACCGCTGAGCGATGAAAAGGGTTGTTGCAGCTGTTCTTCGGTAAAGCCCAGGCCGTTCAGCAGCACGGCCGCCTTGGCCGGCGCCGCATAGGCATCCAGCTCGCCCAGCCGCGCATAGATATCGCCAATTTTATAAGGATCAGTTTCGGTCTCGGCCGCCGCTTTCAATGCCGCCATTTCCTCGTGCGCATCCACCACCATTTCAACGATGGGTTTATCGGTATCGGCAATGTCCTGGCGCACCATGCCAAAGGTCTGGCGCTCCGACATGCGAATAAAGCCGCCATCGGTTTGCAAATCACCGGCAATCAATTTGAACAGCGTCGATTTGCCCGCCCCATTAGGCCCGACCACGCCTACTTTCCAGCCGTCCATGATATTGACGCTGGCCTCGTCGATGATGGTACGGCCGCCGATGCGGTAGGTGAGGTTATTAATGGTCAGCATCAGGCGGCAATTTCTTCAGGTTTAGGGTTGGTGCCAGGCGGTGGCGAGGGGATGATCGGTGCGGTCTTACTGTCAATCGTGGTGCGGCGGAAGTTGGGGGCTAGTGTCGCTGTCAGTGCCACAACCAAGAGCGTCATGCAACCACCAAAGATAATACCGGGCACCAGGCCCAGCAGTCGCGCCGTGGTTCCCTGCACAAAAGAGCCGATTTCATTCGACGAGATGATAAACATGGAATTAATCGACGACAATCGCCCCTTCATGTCTTCGGGCGTCAGCAATTGCATCAGCGAGCCCCGCATGATCATGCTGACGCTGTCAAAAGCGCCGCCCAGGGCCAAAAGCGCGGCCGAGAGCCAAAAGGTCTCACTGAGGCCAAAGGCGATCATCGCCAGACCGTAACCAGTCACCACCATCAGCAAGCGTTTAACGACCAGATAGCGCATGGGACGCAGCGCGAAAACCAGCGCTGTTATGATGGCGCCGGCCGCGGGTGCCGCCCGCAAGATGCCCAAGCCTTCGGCCCCCACGCCCAGGACCTGATCGGCATAGGCGGGCAGCATGGCTAAAGCGCCACCAAACATCACCGCGAACATATCCAGCGCCATCATCGACAGCAGCACCTGATTGTGCAGGATATAGCGCCAGCCAGAGCGAATGCTTTGCCAGGCAGGCTCACGCGCCGATGTGCGTGGGGCCGCGGGACGTGGCCGCAGGGTGGTGATCATGCACAAGGCGACCCCCATCAGCGTGACCGGCATCCACCAGGCGCTGTGCGGGCCGCCTGCCGCATAAATGAGGCCCGCGGCGGCAGGCCCCGTGACCGCCGCCAGTTGAAACCCGCTGGAGAGCCACGCGGATGCCTGCGGCATATCGGCCTTGTCGGCGATGCGCGAGAGCAGCGTGAAAGAGGACGGCCCCAGAAATCCGCGCGCGAGACCGGAAAAGAAAACGCAGATGAAAATAACGGGCAGCAGCACCGCTGGCGCCAGGTCGATATATCCCCCCGCCGTTGCCAGCATAATCGCGCTATTGATAAACAACGCGCTCACGGTCAGGAAATAAATTCTCTTGGGGTTGCCGTTGTCGACCACATGGCCTGCCACCAGCGCGCAGGCGATGGCGGGGACGGCTTCGGTGAGGCCAATCAGCCCCAGCATGAAAACGTCCTTGGTCAATGAATAGACCTGCCAGCCGACGATAACGGCCTGCGCCTGCAGCGCCATCATCATGCCCATCCGTGTCAGCAGCAGATTGCGAAAGCTCGGCAGGCGAAGGGGCAGCGGGCGGGTGGCAGGCTCGGTCATCAGGATTGTCTCAACAGCGAAAGATCAGGCACACCACGGTGACGCGGTGCAAAGGATTTAGCAAGGATGGCGAGCCTTTTAATAAATGCTGTTATTGCTTGGTGGCCAGGCGCGAGATTTTTTCAATCTCTTTGGCGACCATACGCTCGATCAGCGGTGGCAGGTTCTGATCAAGCCAGTTTTTCAGCAAGGGGCGTAGTAATTCGCGGGTCATGTCTTCAAGCGTGACGTTACCAACGCGGCCCGGCAAATCACGCTCGACCGCGACATTCCCGGCCAGAAGCCGCGCCATCGCATGGGCCGAAATGTCGGCGGTGGTGTCAGACACCAAGCGATCATCGCTGGTGGCTGTATTGTACAGCGGTTCTGGCGGCGGTCGATAGGCGGGCACCACCGGCTCCGGCACATCGGTCATATCAATCTCGGGCTGACGACCGGCGGGCAAAGCTTTTTCGGTCAGATCAAGAATGTCATCATCGTCAACAACGGCCGCAAAAACAGGCGATGGTTCAGGCTCGGCAGGCGGTGGGGTGTAAGCGGGTATTTCGGGTTCTGGCGCGCGCGCGGGTGCGGCTGCAGCCGGTGCTGCAGCTGGTTCCCCATCTTCAGAAATAATTTGGCGGATAGACTCCAAAATTTCTTCGATGGATGGTTCCTGCTCGGTTTTTGGTTCTGCCATGATATACGCCGCTATCCCGCTGTAAAATCTACTTATTAATGCAGTTTTAGATGATTTTTCGCATAAAAGCGAGTCACTTTATATATAACGGCAGTCTTTCAAGGCTGAAGGGGGTCTTGAATCGCCGTGGAAGTAAGACGAAAAGCGCTGTTATTTTGCATATAGTTGGCGCTGCGATCGTCACGTGCAATGTCGGTGGCGTTAAGGCTATCCAGTAATTGCCCCGTTGCCGTCAAAAGACCGAACTCGGCTTTGCGCACGGCATAGCGGGCGGCAATTTGGCCAAGCTCTGCTTGTTGCGCCAGCTTCTTGAAAGTGAGCGTATCAACCTTGGTACGGCCGAGCGTACTATCGGCCGGAAGATCACCGGCGGCGGCGGCGCGTGCCAGCCGGGCTTTGTGCTGTTGAAAATCAACATCTTCCTGCGCACGCATCAGTTCATCCCAGGCGGCGATGACCTCCTGACGCAAGGCCAGGCGCACGGCGTCAATATTTTGGCGGCCGTCTTCAGCGCTTTCGCGTGCCTGCACTTTGCGGGTTTTGCTCTCGGTCTCGCCCAAAAAGGGGATGGTGGCGCGAAGGCCAATCATGCCGCTCTCTTCTTCGGGGGTATCCGCAAAAATATCAACAGTACGATCCAGGGCACCGCGGAGGTCGAGGCCCGGCTCTTGGCCCCAGGCAAGCGAGCGCGAGGCCGCTTCCGCAGCGGCGCATTCATGCACAGCCTTGGTCAGGGCGGGATGTTTATCTTCCATGATAGTCAGGGCCGCCCGCAGGCTGTGCGGTAGAAGGTTGGGGGTGCTGACCGGCAAAAGCGTTGTCTCAAGGCCGATACCACTCAGTTCCTGCAGGTCTTGGCGTAGAAAAGCGAGGTTGGTTTCTTTGGCAGCAATAGCTTCGGCGGACATGTTCATCTCGCGCATGAGCTTAAGTTGCGCGTCTTCGCGTTGTGTGTCCAAATAAGTATTTATAATCATAGAAGTTGCGCGCTGAAGCTGAAGCTTTTTATCAGCTTGCTCGGCCCGCAATCGGCTGTCTTGGGTCTGTGCCTGGGCCCGGGTATGGCCGCTGCGATAGAGGGGTTGGCTGAGTTCAAGTGAAATGGTGGTGGCATCAAGGCCTACCGTGCTGCTGACGGGAATGCCAGCGCCGTCAGCGTGATGAATGTCGCTTTGCAAGCTGGGGGCGAAGCGCTGGCTGTCGGTGTTTTCAACCCAGCGCAGGCCGCCCGCATCGGCCCGGGCCAGCGTGCGGGGTTGGCTCAGGCTTTTGCTGACAGCTGTATAAAGGTCGATTGCCGCCGTCTCGCCGCTTGCTGCCACGGCCATAGGCATAGGGGCCAGCCAGAGGCTGCCGGTCAAAGCTGCTATATAAATCCACTTTCTCAGTTTTCACCTCTAAGCGGTTAAAATGACAGCGTTAAAAAGTAAATTTTTCCGGCGCGTCAAAGTCTGGCAAGGCCGGCAAGGCCGCATCAAACAGGCTGCGTTTACTATAGCCTTCTGCGGTGCGGGTTATCAAAATCGCCTGACCCATGCGGCCATTGATGGCCTCTTGGGCAATCTCCACTGTGACCAGCCGTCCGCCAATGGCCAGCTGATCCAAAATCACCTGGGGCACTTCTTTGACCGAGGTGCTGATCAAGATCGCCTGATAGGGGGCTTGCTCGGCGTAGCCTTGGTTTAATTGGGCAAGGGTAATAATGGCGACATTATGAATGTTAAGGGCGTGCAGGCTTGTTTCGGCCTGTTGGGCGATCTCGCGGTCGCTTTCAAGCGCGACCACCGTCGTCGCCAGTTGCGAGAGCAAAGCGGCGGAATAGCCTGTCCCGCAGCCTACATCCAAAATAACATCCTGGGGCTGCAGGTTGAGGGCTTGAATCATCCGCGCCATCACCACCGGCTCGGGCAGGGTTCTGCCATTGCCCAAGGGGATATCTTCGTCGACATAGGCCATGCCGCGCAAATGGCGGGGGACAAAGTTTTCCCGGGGGATCTTGGCCAGGGCCGCCAACAAAGGGACATCGACAACCTTGTTCGGTTTGATTTGTCCGTCGATCATATTTTTGCGGGTAATCTCGGTAGAGAGCATGCGAAGTTGCCTTGAAAAAGCGGGTATGTACAACGCACAGTCTACACTAAACCCGGGGCTGGCGGCAGCCGGGAATAAGCCTTTATTACCATAGTAAGAGCAAGATTTTCGTCATATCGGTGACTTGCCCTTTTTAAAAACCGCTGGACGCAGGACAGATGATTTTCGTATAACGTACATTCTCAGGGCAGCTCTTTCGGGGGCCGCTATGGCGCGGTGGCAGAATGGCGATGCAGAGGACTGCAAATCCTTGAATGCCGGTTCGATTCCGGCCCGTGCCTCCACTTATTATCAGCGGCCAAACCAGCAAGGAGCAGGCATGGCCTCTCTTCCCGGCACGCCAGATCAGGCTGAACGCCAGCGCGCTATGGCCTTGCATAAGAGCGGTGCCTTCGCCGAGGCGATTGCCATCTACCGTCAGCTTTTAGAAACCGGACCTGATGATTTTGATCTTAATCATTGGCTGGGGATGGCGCTGTTGCAATCGGGGCAGGCGGCAGCCGCCCTTGGTTCACTGCAAACAGCCACTCGTCTGAATGCGCAATCGGCGGCGGCTTGCTGTAATCTGGGTATTGCCTGCGATACGCTTGGTCGCACCGATGAAGCGATCACCGCCTTTGACCGCGCCATCGCGTTGAAGCCCGACTTTGTTGAGCCTTACATGCGCAAGGCTATGGCCTTGCATCGGGCGCAACGTTTAGCAGAGGCGATTGCCGCCTATGATGATGCCCTTGCCAAAAATAATGATGCGGGCCTGTGGAACAATAAAGGCGTTGCTCTACGTGAGCAGGGCGATGCTACGGCGGCGCTCACCGCCTTTGATCAGGCGGTAAAATTGCAACCCACCTATGCCGATGCCTGGGTCAACAAAGGCAATGCCCGCCGCGATCTGCAGCAATGGCCCCCCGCGCTGGCGGATTTTGACCGGGCGCTGGCGCTGCAACCGCAGCATGCCGGGGCGCTGATCGCTAAAAGCTGGGCGCTGGAAGAAAGCGGCGATATGGCGGGCGCTTTGCAGATCATTGATGCTTTGCTGATGCGCCAGGCCGCCGATGGCACGCTTCATCTGCGCCGGGCGGAAATTCTGCGGCGCTTGCGCCAATACGACGACGCGCTGAAGTCCTACACGTTGGCCGTACAATATCGCCCCCAAGACCCGGAGGTTTATTTGCGCTGGGCGCTTTTCCTGGCAGAACTGGAGCGCTTTGACGGCGCCATTGCCGCCTATGACATGGCGCTTAGCCTTGATGACCGCAATGCCGATGCCCATTTCGGCCGGGCCGAGGCTTTGCGTCAGATGAACCGTCTCGACGAAGCGGATGACGGCTATGCCCGCGCCGCCGCCCTGGCCCCCGACCGGGTGTTCCGCAGTGCCGAGCCTCAGAGCGCCGGCGGCTATTATCAGCGGGCCGAGGCACGCCGTAGTCTTAATCGTTTGCAAGAAGCACTCGAGGATTACGACCGGGCCTTTGATCTCGACCCTGATTATCCGGGGTTGCAGGGGGCGCGCTTGCATTTGCAGATGCATCTTTGCGATTGGCGCGATTACCCCACGGTACACGCGATGTTGGATAAACTTCGCGCGGGTCTGCCGGTGGTGCAGCCCTTTCCACTGGTGGGTCTGCCCGCCACGGCGGAAGACCAGTTGCTTGCCGCCCGATTGTATACGGATAAAAAATACCCACTGCTGCCGCCCGTCTGGACGGGTGAAAAATACGCCCATGATAAGATCCGCGTCGCTTATCTTTCCGCCGATTTCCATCAACACGCCACCGCTTATCTGATGGCCGGGCTGTTCGAGGCGCATGACCGCCAGGGCTTTGAATGGACGGCGCTGTCATGTGGTAAAGACGATCAATCGCCGATGCGGCAACGCCTGACCCAGGCCTTTGATCATTTTATCGATGTGCGTGGTATGAGTGACGAGGCGGTGGCCCGGCTGATCCGCGCAGCCGAGATTGATATTCTGGTCGACTTAAAAGGCTATACACAGAATTCCCGCTTCGGCATTCTGACCCGGCGGTCGGCACCTCTGCAGGTGACCTATATCGGCTATCCGGGCACCACCGCCTCTGCCGCTATTGATTACGCCATCGCCGATAAAAGGGTTGTGCCAGATACAGTCCGGCCCTTTTTCAGCGAGAAGATGATCTATCTACCGCACAGCTATCAGGTAAATGACAGCACCCGCGCGATTGCGCCGGTGCCCCCTAGCCGCGAGACATTGGGCTTGCCCCCAGAGGGCATCGTCTTTTGCTCTTTCAACCAAAGCTATAAAATCACCCCTGATATCTATGATGTCTGGATGCGCATTCTGGATCGGGTGCCGGGCAGCGTGCTGTGGCTGTTGCGCATGCAGGATCAGGCGGCAGACAATCTCCGCCGCGAGGCCGAAAAGCGCGGTATCGCCGCCGCGCGTTTGGTTTTTGCGGGCCATGCGACGCTGCCTGACCATCTGGCGCGGCTCTCGCAGGCGGATCTTTTTCTTGATAACCTGCCGTGCAATGCGCATACAACCGCTTCTGACGCGCTCTGGGCGGGTGTGCCGGTTCTTACATGTGCGGGCGAGACTTTTGCCGGGCGCGTGGCCGCGAGCCTCTTATCGGCGGTTGACTTGCCAGAGCTGATCACGCTTTCGCTGGCTGAGTATGAAGAAAAAGCGGTGGCTCTAGCCACTGACGACGTAGCTTTACGTGCGTTGCGCCAAAAACTGGCCGGTCATCGCGAAACGCAGCCGCTGTTTGATACGGCACGCAGCGCCCGGCACATCGAGGCGGGTTATCGCGAAATCCATCGTCGCTTTCATGCGGGTGAAATACCGGATGATGTCTTTATCGATGCCGCAATTTAGTCGGTCACTTTTTTGACGTATTCGGATTTTAGCTGCATGGGCCCAATCCCCGGCACCTTACAATCTATGTCGTGGTCGCCTTCGACTAACCTGATACCTTTTACTTTAGTGCCGACCTTGACCACGGTCGACGATCCTTTGATCTTCAAATCCTTGATCAGGGTGACGGTATCACCGTCTTGTAAAACCTGACCATGCGCATCGCGGATGATGCGGGCGGCGCTATCCGCCACGACCACGGCCCCGGGTGCCCATACATGGCCACATTCGGGGCAACTCAGCATACCGCGGTCTTCATAGGCGTAAGCAGACTGGCATTGGGGGCAGGGCGGTAAAGGGGTCATCTGATGGTCCTTATAAATATCGGCAAGGTATAGAGTATTTGGGCCTTGGATGACATTACCACTATTCATAAAACCAAGAAATATTCATATTGGGCCGGAATCTGCAAAAACAGGGCATTTACAACAAGATAAGATCAATAGTACACCTGTAGGGCACTATCCCGTTGTCAACAAACTGAGGTTTAAGTCTATGAGCAAGAATGCAAAAAATATCGTCATCGCCGTTGTTATCGTCGTCGTTGCGGCGCTGGCCTATGTCGTCATGACCACGCCCGAGCAGCGCACTGCCGGTGAAACAATCGAAGACGCCGTTGGCGAACTCGACAATGGTGTTGATAACGCTGCGCGCGAACTCGAAGACCGCACCCCGGCTGAAAAAGTCGAAGATGCTGTTGAAGACGCCACCGACAGCAACCAGTAATATCTTTTCCGGTTAATGCCCCTTCATCTTATCAAGCTTTCCGTTGGCTCTGAGAGTCTGGCCGATCTGGTCGACTGGCAAAAGCACTGGTTAAGAGAGATGAGAGCGAAGGGGCATAAACCCGAACTTGTCCATGTTACCCGCCATATGCCCAAGCGCGCCGACGAGGTGCTGGATGGCGGGTCTATTTATTGGGTTGTCAAAGGCTGGATTGTCGCGCGGCAGCGTATTATCGACCTCCGCCCCATGGTTAAAAACGGCGTGTCTTATTGTGGCATCGTTTTTGACAAGAAAATTATCCCCGTTCGTTTATCGCAGCAGCGCGCCTTTCAGGGGTGGCGCTATCTCGAGGCAAAAAACGCGCCGCCTGACAGTGGCGCCAGCAGCGATGACGTACTGCCCGAGCACCTGCGGCGGGAGTTGGCCGAACTAGGTCTTGGTTGATTGGCTTTACGACGCGCGGGCCAGCGCGTCGCGCAAAAGCCAGCAGGCCTCATAAGTGGCAACGCCATCGTCTTTGACAAAGCGGATCAAGCCACGCCCCTTCTCGATATGCACATCCAGATAAAACGGCAGATGATCGAGTATATTATCTGGCAAGGGGGGCTCGTTGTCATCGGGTGACAGATGACGCCTCAGGCTGACGAGGGCGCGAAAAATATCCACGGCCCCGCAAAGACGTTTAGCGTCATGATTAAACGATAGTCTTTTTGCCTGCGCCATTTTTACCCCGTCTGGCCGTCAAAACATTCTATCTGCCTGTGGATAACTCAAGCCTAGCCCTTTTTACCTACATGGCAACTAAAAAAACTGCAGCGCTTTATCTCGGCGCGCACCTTAAAAAAACCTATTATATCAAAGAACATTTTTGCAAGCTGTCATCAGTGCGGCGATACAGAATATTATTTTTGGCGCATAATCCTGAAAGGATATAAGCAATGCTTTTCACCTTGTGGAATCGCGGACGCCAGCAACGCTGGACGCGCCATCCTTTGACCCTGATCAGTGTCATCATTTTATTGGTGGGCGCTGGCCTTGCAGCGTTTTCGAAAGAGGTCTTGCGTGGCGAGACGTTGGATTTTGATCAATACATCCTGGGTCTTTTTCGTCAGACGGGCGATCCTGCGCT
>JAIXUW010000097.1 GCA_027483355.1 Alphaproteobacteria bacterium | reverse complement strand
GCGTAGAGGGCGGCATCGGCCTTTTGATAGGATGAGGCAAAGCCGGCATCATCGCTGGTAACGGGGGCGGTGCCCACGCTGCCGCCACAATTAAGCTGCGTGCCCTGCCAATCAAAGGTGATTTTATCAAGGGCGGCACGGATAATTTTCACCCGGTCGGCCACTTTGATAGCATCGGTCTGCGTCAGCAGGATGGCAAATTCATCGCCGCCCAAACGCGCGGCGCCATCGGTAAAGCGGATATTGTCCATGATATGACTGGCGACAATTTTAAGGCAGGCGTCTCCCGCCTGATGGCCATGCGTATCGTTGATGGCTTTGAAGCGATCAAGGTCGATAAGGACCAAGAGGGCTCCCGGCGAGTTGCCGCGACGGATGCGTGAGAGTTCCTGTTCAAAGAAAGTCTCCAGGCCGCGACGATTCATCAGTGATGTCAGCGCATCGGTTGAAGCGAGATCTTCGAGTTCACGGATACGCTGCTCTTGTTCAGCGATGACTGCTTCGGCGTCTTGCAGACGCTTCCAGGCATCGCGCAACAAGGCGCGTGCCATGGCCGGATTGTCCTGCCACCCCAAAGGGGCTTGCAGGGCCATCGTCGCAAAATCATCGGGTGATTGTTGCGGGTCGGGCAGGGATGTCGGTCGAATGCGGACGTCTGACACCAAACGGGCTCCTTCGTAAAAGTCGAAAGCCAATCATCATCGGCAATATCGTCGCATTTGTCAAGTTTTATGGATATTCTTGGGGCTTGCGGCGACAGTTGGGCGCACTATCATTGTTTTTCAAGCGCCTTGCTCTAGAGTAACAGGAGCTAAAGCGGATCAAAAGCCCCTGAAAGGGACGAGATATGAAGAAATTTATGGCCGGCGTTGCCGTGGCGGCCCTCCTGGCCGGAACTGTTTTTCTGGCCCTGACCGAGGGACCCAGCGAAGTTTTGATCACCCGCCAGCTGGAAAAAACCCTGACCGCGATTGTCCCGGCCGCCGGCGACATCAGCGACGTTGCCCTGTCACCCCATAAAGCCGTTTATGATTTTCGCATGCTGGGTATCAGCAGTGGGGGCGGGCTCAGCGATATTCGCGGCAGTATGTTCTATGAACAAGGCGACGCCTGTGACGCCTGGACCACCGACCACCGCTTTACCTCGGAATACTTCTATCCTGAACGCCCCTCGGTCGTGAATGCCAGTCAATATGTGTCGTGGGAATCAAAAGACGGTGCGGTCTTTCAATTCAATTCCGAGCGTCAGGAGAACGGCACCGACAGCAAGCAACTGCGCGGCTCGGTTGAGCGCGCTGCGACGGGTACAACGCTCGCCACCTTTGCGCGGCCGCCGGAATTGAGCTTTGATTTGCCCGAGGGTTACTATCTGCCCACCCGCCACACCATTGAAATGATCCGCCGCGCGCGCGCCGGCGACAAAATATTCCATGCTGTGTTGTTCGACGGGACCGATGATGAGGGCCCGGTCGAGGTCAATACCGTGATTACGCGCAAAGCCACGGCCGAGGAAATTACGGCGGTTGCCAAACGGGCCCCCGAAATAGACACGCAATTGCTGATCCCCGAAGCCTGGCATATGCGCATGGCGGTCTTTCCCCTGGTCACTCCCGAGGGCGAGGATGGCAGTACAGCCTCGTATGAAATGGATATGCTGCTGCATGCCAATGGCGTCATCAGCGAGGCGATTGTGGACTATAAACAATTTAAGGTGGCCCAGCGCCTAACGGCACTGGATGCTCTGCCACCCCCCAATTGCAGCGATAACGCGTCAATCGACTGATTCAAAAGTACTTTTCCCGCCGTCTTCATACTTTATTAACCCTTTACCGTTAAGGTCGGAATGAAGGAGGCTGTCAGCTGGGGTGCTGACAGCCAGGGCGGGGGAAAAATGGCCAAAAAAGTCATGATTGTCGAAGACAATGAGCTGAATATGAAGCTCTTTGACGATCTGCTCAGCGCGCATGGTTATCTGACATGTAAAACGCGGGATGGTAAACGCGTCTTGGAGCTGGTGCGCGCGGAGCGCCCGGACCTGATCATCATGGACATTCAGTTGCCCGAGGTGTCAGGCCTCGAAGTCACGCAATGGCTGAAAGCTGATCCGGAATTAAAGAATATTCCTGTGGTGGCGGTGACCGCCTTTGCCATGAAGGGCGATGAAGAAAAAATCCGCCAGGGCGGCTGCGAGGATTATATCTCCAAGCCCATATCGATTACGGACTTTATGAAAGTTGTTGAAAAATATCTTGCCTGATAGCCGGTCTTTTTATCGGGGACTTAAAGCTTCTTTTAAGGTTAGGCTGCTATGCTGATCATTGCCTGATCAGGGGGATTTTGATCTTATGAC
Source organism: Alphaproteobacteria bacterium (assembly GCA_027483355.1). Lineage (GTDB taxonomy): Bacteria > Pseudomonadota > Alphaproteobacteria > Micavibrionales > UBA2020 > JAEXMB01. The sequence continues at coordinate 1,779 of JAIXUW010000097.1, read as the reverse complement.
CGCGCGCGTCCTTGTCGTCGATGATATTCTGCCCAACGTCAAGCTGCTTGAAGCCAAGCTAAGCAATGAATATTTCGAAGTGATCACGGCGACCTCCGGCGCCGAAGCCATCGAGAAGGCCGAAGCGCAAGGCCCCGATATTATTTTGCTTGATGTGATGATGCCTGGCATGGATGGTTTTGAGACCTGTCAGCGCCTGAAAAGCAACCCCGCCACCGCCCATATTCCGGTGGTCATGGTGACGGCCTTGACGGCCGCGACAGACCGCGTGCGCGGGTTGGAGGCGGGGGCGGATGATTTCCTTTCCAAGCCGGTCAATGACATCGCCCTGATGGCACGGGTTAAATCGCTGGTGCGCCTTAAGATGACCGTTGATGAATGGCGCATTCGTGAAAACACCGCCTCGCAATTCGGCGTGAGTGGCGGCAAAACCGGCCTGTTGGCCGAGCCGTCGGAACAGGCGCGCGTTTTGGTTATCGAAGACAAATCGTTTGAAAGTGAAAAGTTTTTAGAGACGCTGAAACGCGATGATGACAGCGTGGTGGCAGCACGCTCTGGGGACGAAGCCCTGGCGCTGGCCCAGCAAAGCGATTTCGATTTAATTACCATCAGCCTGAACATGGCCAATGAAGACGGCTTACGGCTCTGTTCGCGCCTGCGCTCGAACGAGCGGACCCGCGCGGTGCCGATTTTGATGGTCGGCGAAGAAACCGATATGAAGCGCATCGCCCAGGGGCTGGAGATCGGCGCCCATGACTACATTATCCGCCCGGTTGACAAAAACGAATTGCTGGCGCGGGTGCGCACCCAGATCCGCCGCAAGCGTTATCAGAACCGCCTGCGCAACAATTACGAGGCCAGCCTGAACCTTGCGCTAACGGACAGTCTGACCGAGGTCTTTAACCGCCGCTATCTGATGGTCCATTTAGAAAAAATGCTGGTCAAAAACCGCGAAACCCGCAAATCGCTCTGCGTAATGGTGCTTGATATCGACCACTTCAAGAAAATCAACGACACCTATGGCCATGGCGTGGGCGATGAAACGCTGAAGATTTTCGCCAAGCGCATCAAGGATGGTTTGCGTGACACCGATACGCTTGCCCGCATGGGCGGGGAGGAATTTGTGATTATACTGCCGGATACGACGCCAGAGTTGGCGCAATTGATTTCAGAACGACTGCGCAAATCAATCGCCAATGAAATGTTCAAAGTCAGTGCGCCCGAAGGTCAGATCAAGGTCACCTACAGCACAGGCGGCACCATGATTACCCATGATATGCCCGCAACCGTGGAAGATGCGCTTAAAATTGCCGATGACGAGCTATATCGCGCCAAAGAAGGCGGCCGTAACCGCGTTTATTTTGCCGGCTATGGTCTGGTTGAACAGCGCGAAGACGAGGCGCCCATGCCCGCCGGTGCGCTTCAATAGACGTCCGCAACAGGATAAAAAAACGGGCCACTGATGTGGCCCGTTTTTGTTTCGGCGTCCTGTTTGGGCAGGCCGCGATGCTTATTTCATTTTGCCTTCGACGAATTCAACGTGACGGCCGACCACGGGGTCGAACTTGGACAGCTTCAGTTTTTCTGTCGTGTTGCGCGAATTCTTCGAGGTGAAGTAGGTGTAACCGGTGCCGGCAGAGCTGACCAGTTTGGCGGTGTTGCGGGGGCCTTTTTTAGCCATGACATCAAATCCTTATTCTGAGTGAAGCGCCTACCGGCGAGAATCTCGTGACCCTAAATGGGACAGGTGAAAATACCGTTTCGTTTTGGAAAGTCAAG
>JAIXUW010000122.1 GCA_027483355.1 Alphaproteobacteria bacterium | reverse complement strand
TTTTATAAGCCCGCGCGCCATTGCCAAAACCTCATATATTTGCGATATCTGAACGATGCATCGGGACATGGAACGCTATCGTGAATTTACCCGCCGGGCCTTTATTGTGGGCCTGGGGCAAACGGCGTTGTTCACCATTCTGGCGGGGCAGCTGGCCTATCTGCAGGTGATCGAGCAGGAAAAATTCAAAACGCTGTCGGATGAAAACCGCATCAGCCACCGACTGGTAACTGCGGGCCGCGGCGAGATCATGGACCGCTTTGGCGTGCCGCTTGCCATCAACACGCAAAACTTTCGCGCTTTTGTAATTGCCGAGCGCAGCCGCGATGTTGAGGGCACCCTGGGCAAACTGGCCGAGCTGATCCCCTTGTCGGACCTCGAGCGGAAAACCGTGCTGGCGGGTGTGGCCAAGCAGCGGGCCTTTACGCCCATTCTGGTCAAAGAAAACCTCAGCTGGGAAGATATGGCCAAGGTTGAATCGAACCTACCCGACCTGCCCGGCGTTTCGGTTGACGAGGGCGAGATCAGGTCTTATCCGTTCGGTGAAGCGACCGCCCATATCATCGGTTATGTCGGCCGCATTTCGGAGGCGGAGATTGCGCAGGCCGAAGAAAAAGGCGCCAAAGATCCGATTTTCCGTCTACCCGGCTTTCGCATCGGCAAGACCGGGGTTGAAAAAGAACATGATGACGTGCTGCGGGGCACCGCCGGGCGCACCTCGGCCGAGGTTAATGTGGTGGGCCGCGAAATTCGCGAGCTGGAAAAAATTCCACCGAAAAAAGGCAAGCGCCTGACGCTGACGCTCGATGCCGATTTGCAGATGCAATGCCAGGAAATGCTGATGCGCGAAAAAAGCGCCTCGGCCGTTGTCATGGATACGCACACGGGCGAAGTCTACGCGCTGTGTTCTTATCCGGGCTTTGACCCGAATTTATTCTCGCGCGGCATTCCGGCCGATTTGTGGTCGGAGCTGCTGGCCAACGAAACCAATCCGCTGACCAATAAGGCGGTGTCGGGGCAATATCCGCCGGGCTCGACGTTTAAAATGGTGACAGCGCTGGCGGTGCTGGAGGCCGGCATTTCGCCGGATGCACGCGTCTTTTGTCCCGGCCATTACATGCTGGGTGGCATCAAGTTTCACTGCTGGAAACCCGGCGGTCACGGCCATATGAGCATGGTGCCGGCGCTGGAGCAGTCCTGCGACGTGTACTTCTATGAAATGGGGCGCCGGATTGGCGTCGATAACATCGCCAAGATGGGGCGGCGCCTGGGTCTGGGTGAAAAGCTGGATTTCGACATTCCCGGCGAGCGGCCCGGCTTGATGCCCGACCGTGCCTGGAAAGCGCGCACGCAAAAAGAACGAACCTGGCATCAGGGTGAAACGCTCAACGTGTCGATCGGCCAGGGACAAGTGCTGACGACGCCCCTGCAATTGGCCACCATGACCGCGCGTCTGGTCAATGGCGGCGTGGCGGTCAAGCCCGTGCTGGTGCGTTCAATCGAGGACAAGGGCAATCAGATTCCCGTCTGGGATAAAACGGGCATCAGTGCGCGGCATCTGGAGATTGTGTGTGAAGGCATGAATGCCGTCGTTAATGGCGGCCGCGGCACGGCGGCCGCCTCTAAAATTCGCGAAGAGCCGTATTCGATGGGCGGCAAAACGGGGACCGCCCAGGTGCAGCGTATTACGGCAGCCCAGCGCGCGGCCGGCGTCAAGAACGAAGACCTGCCGTGGCGCCAGCGCCACCATGCGCTGTTCGTCGGCTATGGCCCGGTCGAAGACCCGCGGTATGTGGTGGCGGTGGTGGTGGAACACGGCGTCGGCGGCTCCAAGGCGGCGGCACCCATTGCGCGCGATATTTTGCTGGCCACCCAAAAGCGTGATCCGCGCCGTATCCGCACCATTGACGTGGCAACCGAGGCCGCGCAGGGCGGCGCTGCCACCTCGGGCGTGGCATCACCCCCCGCAAAGGAGACGACGCCATGAGTTTCCGTTTTTTGGCCGTGCGCGACGCCCTGAGCCTGGGTGAGAAATTACGCTCGATCCGCTGGTCGTTTGTGGTCTTGCTGATGGTGGTGGCGGGGGTGGGCGTCATGTCGCTCTATTCCGCAGCGGGCGGCAGTATGGAGCCCTGGGCGGGCAATCACGCGCTGCGTTTTGGTTTGGGCCTGACGGTGATGCTGGTGGCAGCACTGATCGACATTCGCATCTGGATGCAATTCGCCTATGTGCTGTATGGCATTGTCATTCTGATGTTGGTTTATGTTGATATCAGCGGTCACATCGGCATGGGGGCGCAGCGCTGGATCAATCTTGGTTTTATGGCGGTGCAGCCGTCGGAGTTGATGAAGATTGCCATCGTGCTGGCGCTGGCGCGGTTTTTTCATGGCGCGACCGTCGATGAAGTGCGCAGCCCGTTGTTTTTGATCCGGCCGCTCTTGCTGGTGGCTTTACCGGTCTTTTTGGTGGCGGTACAGCCCGATTTGGGGACGTCCATCAAGCTGCTGTTGGCGGCGGGGGCGATGTTCTGGCTGGCCGGGGTGAGTTACTGGATATTTGCCGTCGTAGGCGGGGCGGCTCTGGCGGCGATGCCGGTCCTATGGGCGGTCATGCATGATTATCAGAAAAAACGGGTTCTGACCTTTATGAATCCCGAAAGCGACCCGCTGGGGGCGGGCTATCATATCACCCAGTCGAAAATCGCCATTGGTTCGGGTGGCGTTACGGGTAAGGGGTATCTGAAGGGTACACAAAGCAGTCTCGATTTCCTCCCCGAAAAGCAGACCGACTTTATTTTCACCCTTTTCACCGAAGAATGGGGGTTGATGGGCGGCTTGCTGCTGATGGCCTTGATTTCCAGCGTGATCATCTATGGTTATGTGATGGCCTATGCCAACCAGAGCCAGTTTGGTCGTTTGCTGTCGCTGGGGATTATTTTCAACTTTTCGATGTATGCCATCATCAATATGGGGATGGTCATGGGGCTTTTGCCTGTGGTAGGTATTCCCTTGCCGATGATCAGCCACGGTGGCACGGCGATGTTGGCGTTGATGGGCGGCTTTGGTTTGCTCATGTCGGCATATGTGCATCGGGATGTGCGCTTTTCTCGTTAAGCGGAAGACAATGACGAAGACAAAAAGAAAAAAAGCCGCACCCCGGCGCCAGTACCTACACGCGGGCGAGGCCAATGCGCTGACGGTGGTCAATGCGCTGTCGCCGTCGCCGATCCTGATCGTGTGTGACCATGCAAGCAACGCTATGCCCAAGGCGGCCAAAAATCTGGGCCTTAAAGCCAAAGACCGCAAACGCCATGTCGCCTGGGATCCGGGGACGGCCCATATTGGCCGCTATCTGGCGGCGCAACTAGATACGCGCCTGCATCTGGCCAATTATTCGCGGCTGGT
>JAIXUW010000154.1 GCA_027483355.1 Alphaproteobacteria bacterium | reverse complement strand
CACCTCCAAAGCAAGATGTGACCCGTGGAGTCACCGTTCCAACCGCGACAATTAAAACAAGCCAACCGCTTTCACCTTCAGCCGCGAGAGCCGCTATGGGTGATGTTGCGCCCACGCCTTCTATTTATAAGACGGTTGCGGATGCTGACAGGGCTATTGTGGCGAAGGCTACGCAAACATACAACCAGCGTTTTGGCACAAACTACACTCCCGATCAGTACAGTCGGCTTGCAAAAACAGTTGCTGGCGAGGCTGCTGGAGAAAGTGACTTTGGTAGAGCAGCCGTAGCAAACACATTTGGCAACAGAACGGCCCTCGCCCAGCAGGAGGGAAGCCCCTACGGTTATATGGGCGGTGAAGATTTTGCTTCTCTTGCTGACCAGTATGATGCGTACAGGCTAAAGAATGAACCTTACCGCGCCGCTGTCCCGGGGGCAAAGACATACCAGCAGGGTGTAAACGCCATGTATCAGGCGATGAACCCCGAGAGCACGTTCTCGAAAACGGCAAGCCCGAAAGTCTTGACGGCCACCCACTACTACAACCCTGCTGAAGTAAGGCGTGAGCCTGACTGGGCGAGGGATAAAACAAAGTTTGAGCGTGTTGGCTCCCATCTTTTTGGAACTGCGGAGGCCAGTCCAAAGGCTGTATCCAAAGCAAGGGCTGAGCAGATTGCCCGCGCTGGCACAACAATTGTTCCCACTTCTTCTACGCCTGAAAGGGCTTTTGTTCCGGGTCTTATTAAGTATCCGGATCTTGCCCGCCCGCCGAGTGTGGGAAGAAGTGCCGTTGTGCCGACAAAAGATACAGCCGCCCAAGAAGCGGCCAGACTTCGCGGGCTGATGGAGTCTTATCAGCAGCCACCGGGATATGCCAAGAGGATCGTTGACAGGGCTCCAACTTATGATGGTGGCCCTCCGGAAAGCTTTGTTATATCTCCTAAGTACGAAAGGATTTCGTCAGATCCTACTTTAGAGGGGAAGAGGCTTAAGCAAACATACGACAGGCTCATACCTGAAGATCCCGTACTCAGGCAAAGAATGGGAGAAATTGCTGCACAATCTCCGTCTTACTTTGTGCAGGGCGCGCCAGACGAGAGGATGCTCTATAATACATCCCAAAAGACTCTTGACCGAATGAATCAGGTTTTCGACAGGTCTCGTGGCATGTCTTATACACCGAGCCTTCCGGCTAAATCCAGTTATTTTGGAGATGTGCCAGATTTCAAGCCTTCTACACCATCAAGGTCGTACTTCGGCGGTCTAAATGAAAGAGAAACTATATCTCCCTCAAGGTCGTATTTTGGCGACATCGATAATAGGACCGTGACAACTCCATCAAAGTCTTACTTTGGAGACATTGGAGAAAGGGCAGTTACAACACCCTCAAGATCTTATTTTGGAGATATCGGGGACAGAACTGTAACTACACCTTCAAGGTCCTATTTCGGTGATTTTGGCAAACTTCCGACCGAAAAGCTTTCAAATGTTGAAGATGAACCAGAGATTTACGAAGGTGGGGTGCCAGAGGAGTATGCTGAAAAGTATGGCCTTGATGAGGAAGAATTTTATGGGCTATTCGGTGAAGAGGCCGCAGATGCTGCAAAAAAAGCTGGTTTCCCAAGAAGTGTTTATACAAATGAAGATTTCTTGAACGACCCAGACCAGCTTGGTCTTATGCGGGAAGAAATTACTACACCTTTGAGCCCAGAAGACATGGCGAAAGTGGTGGAAAGATCTCGCGCTCTTAAATACGAAGATGTGAAGCCTTACCTGACTGGTCCAGAAAAAGTGAGAGCAAAGGTTTCCGATGTGGTTGAGCGCATCGTCACTTTTGGTGCCCCAGCGAAGGTTGCAACGGCAACGGCCAAGAAGCTTATGTCGATTGAAAGCCCGGAGAAGTTCCTATCTCGGCCTTCATATGAACAGCAAGCACTTTATGAATACGCCCGTGAGGCAAACACAAGGTATAGGCCGGGTGATGCTGGAGTGCCGCAGGTTGGTGGTCCGGGTAACTCTGGCGTAATAGGTGGTGGTTCAGGACTTGGCGGTAATGGGCTTGGCGGTGGAGATAAAGGAAACTCCGGCATCGCCTCTCTTGTCGATAAGCCAAAGGGCGATGAAACAACGACCCCGACACCTGACACGCCGTCCACCACTCCCGGACGCCGCCCCGACATCTATTACATGTGGGATCTTGGTGTAAACATTCCATCTCCGGGTGATCCGAACTATACTCAGTATCAGACATACTTGGTTGAAAGGCTCGCGGCTCAGCGGGCAATGGGATAAATTTAATGTCGAATAAGCAGGCAATTGGTGCCGTTGTGACTCTCTACAAGACCAAGCATCGCCGTAGGGCGAAACCTTTGCATCTTCGGGGTTTGAAAAAGCTTGGTCCGAAGAGCGGTGATAGGGGCAACAGGGGAAGCTTTTAACGAAGTCGGGCGGTGAGCGTTTGGGTAGGCGGCTCCTTTAATCGGCGGATGCCTCTTGGAGCGGGGCTCACATTAAGGTT
>JAIXUW010000208.1 GCA_027483355.1 Alphaproteobacteria bacterium | reverse complement strand
TTCGCCCAGGCGGTGAACGACAACGGCCTGCATTACACTGCCGACCCCAAGCTGGATGCGCTGAAAGAAACGCTGGCGGTTATCAAGGGCGATCTGCACAACCAACTGCGCGATTTTGAATACTATGTGCAGTCTTCCGAGGCGCATGGCATTAACGACACCCCCATGGTCAACTGGACGCGCGATGCGACACAGCACCCCTATGCGCAAGGTAAATATAGCCGCCTGTTTGCGCTGGCCGTGGGCGGACACAAAGTGTTTGAGATGGCGCAGGCCGAAGCGCTGGCAGCACAACTGAAACCGCTGATTGGCCAGGGCGTGATCGAAGGCGTGCGCGTCGACAGCATGGACCCCGCGAAAAACCCGCCGGTGCCGCCGCAATATTTCAAGTAAACGAGATGGCCGATTGACCACCTAGACACACACGCTGCGCGTGGGCAGTGGGTGTCTGCCTATCGCTTTCAATGACAAGACTAGCCGCTTGAAAATAAACGTAATCCCATAAATCCGTAGCAAAAAGTAAATAATTCCTTAAGATGGGTATATTGACCCTTACAGGAGTTTCGCATGCCCAAAAAGCTTTATACCGCTGGCCATTATGTCGGTCTTGGTTTGCATTATGCGGCGGCGGCCGGTTTGGTGGCCACGGCCGTCGTTTTTGCCAACCCGGTAGTGCTGGCCGCATCGGCTTTGTTGGTAGGGGGTATGCAATACGGCGTCACCCGGGCGGCACGCGGTTTTTTTGAAACCAAGCTGAAACGCCATGAAGACAGCTATGAATATGCCCCCGAACTGGGAGCCATGACCCGCGAGCTGTATCAGAAAAGCGGGCTGAAAGCGGACGACTTCCCGGTTTACGATTTTAATGTCGATGAAACGCATCTGGTCGAGCAGCGTATCAAAAAAGCTTTAGGGCAAGAATCCATCAAGGATGGTCTTTATGCGGGCTTCGCCAAGGCCATGGCCACCATGGGTAAAACACCCAATGCCGCGGCGGTACGTCTTGGCAAACCGGTCATCATGATTTCGACACCTTTGCTGAAACTGCTCGACAGCGACGAAGAAAAAGCTGTCTTGGCCCATGAATTCGCCCACGCGGCGGCCAAGCACCACGCCGCACGCGCACCCTTGACGTTTTTCACAGCAACTGCCGGCTTGTCGCTGACGGTTATGTCGCTGGGCGCGTTTTTCGCGGCCGGCTGGGTCGGGGCGCCACTGGCCATTGGTGCCGGGATCGTCGCCGCCGCCGCGACGGTTTTTGCCGTCAAAGCTGCTAAAGGCACCTTTGGTGAGACTCGTAAAAAAGCGGATATGTCGCTCAAAGAATTGCATGAGCAAAAGCAAATCACGGGTGCTGCCAAGTTGAGCCGCACGGCGGTATCGGTGAGTGTGGCGACGGTATTCAACCCGGTGTATCTGGGTGCTTTTGCCTTGGCCCGCACGGTCGCTACCGGCGTTAAAATGCTGGGCGCGCGTCTGAGCCGCCACCAGGAATTCCAGGCTGACCGGGGTGCGGTGGTGCTGGGAGCGGATCCACTGGCCTTGATCACGGCGCTGCGTAAAATCACCATTGTGTCCGAGCGCAGCACCAAAGCCGCCTTTGGCGGCGAACTGCCGAAAAAAGGTATGCTCAGCAAGGCGTGGAAAAAAGCCACTGCCACGCACCCCAGTCTGCCAGATCGGATGCAGCGTCTGGCCGCTATGGCCCGCGCACAAAAGCGCAGCGAAGAAGACATTACCCGCGCGTTGAAGGCGCCCATTGAGGTCAGCAATGACCACAATATGTCGCTGGAAACCGTACGCGCGATTATGGCGCGTTGATCGGCGGTTGCCTCTTTTGCATTGACAAAGAGTGATTTATGCTTAATTTGAGTATAAATCACTCTGCTTTACGAAAGATCTCCATGAAAAGGGCATTCAATAAAATGACTATGGCTGAATTCCAGGTGCGCGACGTCATGGCACTGGCCAAGCGCGCCGGCGCTGAAATCATGGCGATGCGGCCGCTTGTAATTGCCAACCCCGAAATCAAAGGCGATGGCAGCCCGGTCACGCTGGCTGATAAACGTGCCAGTGACATCGTTATCGCGGGCCTGGCGCAGCTGACTCCAGCTATTCCTGTGATCTCGGAGGAAAGCCCTGATGCCGCCAATCGCGCCATTATGGCTGCGCATGAGCGTTATTGGATTGTCGATCCGCTGGATGGTACGCGCAGTTATATCGACGGCTTTGACGGTTTCGGCATTCATATCGGCATGATTGATCAGGGGGTGCCGGTGGTGGGTATTATTTATTTCCCCGCCCTTGATGTTTTCTATTACACCGATAACGGCAAAGCCTATTGCCAGGAACAAGGCAACACCGTGCGCGAATTGAAAGTCAAAACGCTGGCTGAAACCGGCGATCCCGTATCGGCGGCGGTATCATGGAAAAAACATCGCCAGCCTGAGGGCTTTCGCTGCATCGAAGCGGTGGGGGGTGCGCGCGTCTGCATCACCGCCGAAGGGCAAACCGATATCGCCGTGATCGAGGCGCCGTTTTCGTATTGGGATATTGCCGCTGCCCATGCCGTGCTGCGCGCGGCCGGTGGCGAGCTGTTTGATATGGAGACGGGTGCCCCCACGCGTTACCCGGCCGGGAGTCTTGCCATCATGCGAGCGGTCGGGGGGCATGCGGATGTGGTAGGCGCCCACCGTGTGCGTGTGTTGACGGCCGCCAATGACCTGTTGAAACAAAACGGCGCCAGCCGGCCCAAGCCGTGAGCTGGTTGCCACCTGTCGAGACGACCAAAGGTGTCCCGCGTCGGCTGATATTTATTCTGGGCTATATGGTGTTTATTTTTTGCCTGGTTTTGGCGTTGATGAAGTACGCAAGCCTGCACCCGTGGGCCTCTTAATATTTTGTGCAACCGCTTTGAAGTGTCGGCGTAGACGCTGATCATAGGCCACGGCTGACAGTCGCGCATCAATGATTTTATAAGTATCATCAATATTGGCGTTCCAACCGGCCACGAGGATGCCCTTATCCTTGGCGTCTCGCATAGCGTGCCAGAAGTTGTGCATTTTGGCGGGATCGGGGGTAGCGACGCCCGGCGGCCAGGCATCACGAAACTTTGCTTGAAGATCGGCGTAAAGCGTTTGTTGCGGTGAAGCGGCCAGCTGCATTTTCGTGAGCGCATGACGTATCTTGCGGGTTTTAGCACTGAGACGTTTAACGGCCAGACGATCAATCACCACGGGAATGCCATCGGGGAAGGCCGGTGTCTTGAGGGGCAACCGGCCTGCGTTGCTCGACGATAGATCATAGAAACAAGCCCCTGTATCACGTAATCCATCGTCCAATACATCAAGATCACGATTTCTATCCGTGGTATGGACGCCTGGACAAATTTCAATAACAGCGCTGCCTGCGGTGATGCTGCCAATCGGTTGTAAAATCCATGGATTGTCGTCGATACGCGAAATTTCTCGATTGCGTAGCACATTCATTTTGAGGGCGGTATCGACCGGTTCGATGCGCACCACCATGCCGTAGTCGTTGGAGCAGAAAATAGCCCCTTCATAGGCGCGGATGAATTCGACGTTGTGTTCGGGGAGAGG
>JAIXUW010000309.1 GCA_027483355.1 Alphaproteobacteria bacterium | reverse complement strand
CTTGCCCCAGCCCCGCGCGGTCACGTCGCCGTTGCTGTGGAACTGGAAGAAGTCGCCATCGGAGCTGCGCGTCCGCACGGCATCGGCCAGCGTCGGCTTGGCCCAGAACCGCTCAATGCTGCCGTCAGCGCGGCGAATATGGAGGTCGCCATCGCGCGTCCATGTATACTGGTCACCCTCTCGAGTGATGATGCGAGCTGCGACGGGCGCCCAGGCACCCCGCGCAAAGTCGGCCGCAATCTCCGCCGGCATGGCAGGACGCACCTTGAGGGTCTGGAACACCAGGTGCGAGTGCTTGAACATGATATCAACCGTCTCCATCTTGTCCTGTGGGGGCGGGAATAGTAACCCCGCCGCGGCCGGCGGAGGTCAATTTTTCAAACGGTTGCAAGCCGCTCGAGCAGCTGTGTGTAGACACCACGCCCGCTCTCTCCACAGGGGAAGCGCCAGCGGAAGGAGAGGCCGCCCGCCCCAGGACTCCCCTGTGAAGCTATCCAGATGGAAATGACACCCTCACGGTCGGCGCGGTTGTAATAGTAGCGCACGCTGGTTATGGCTCTATAGGGGAAGAACTGGACGGTGGAGGATTCATCCTGGACATTGCGCTCCTCGACTTGTACACCGCCGGACAGAAAGGTGAAGTCGGCATCGGGGCAGCAAGAAAACACGGACATCGTGGCGAGTTTCTTCTTTAGAGTTAGGATGCCGACCGCTCGCACACGCCGTTCACGCAGCAGGCAAAGCAGTTTAGATAAAATTCGAGAGTATGATACTGCTGTACAAGACTATAAACGTGAAGCTAATGCTTTTCTTGAGAGATATCCAAGACGACGAGGTGATATATCACAGGCTGAATTTGCACAGTTTGAGGGAGAATTTAAAGAGTTACGAGAAAGTATACATCGTGTATCTATAAAAAGGTGGGCACTCAGTGATACAGAATCAGAGGACCCTAATGTTGTTGAATCTGAAAAGGAGTATGAGCGAATGTATGCGCGAGTTGAAAAGCGTATCCAGCACTATAGAGACCATCTTAGCACTGATCTCACAGGGGAGGGTGGTGGCCGTCGTCGCACACGGCGGTCTAAACGCCGCGCTCATATATCCTCTTAGAATGTCCGACAGCGAGGACTCTGGCAACTGCGACTGCATGGATTGCGATAGCGGCCTCCCGCACCCTGTTACGGGCACGGTAGGCTACGATGGCGTCTTCACCCCTACGATGACGACTGGTGTGAAGGGCTCCGATGTGTATACGGATGGTGGCGTGGGCGACCCTCGCGTTGCACTCTCTACAAAGCTCGTGCGCGGGGCGGATGTCTCCACCGTCCAGAAGGGGTTCGCGGAGATTCTGGCCCGGCACACATCCGAGTTCTATAATGACGCGGCGGCGCTTGCCTTCCAGACGCGCGATGTGCGCGGTGGGAAGGGTGAGCGCAAGCTGTTTCACATCATGCTCCAGGAGGTCTACAAGCAGCAGCCCGAGCTGGCGATGTCTCTGGCGGAGCTGATTCCGGAGTATGGCAGCTGGGATGATGTCTTCACGGTGGCCGCTGAGGCCCCAGCCCCTTTTAAGGAGGCACTGCTGAAGATTGCGGCGGCGCAGCTGAAGCGCGATGAGGCTGCGCTACGCGGGAAGGGCAAGGGGGTGTCTCTGCTGGCGAAGTGGGCGCCTCGCGAGGGTAAGCACTTCAACAAGATTGCCCAGGAGTTCTCCACGCTGCTCGCGGGTGGCAGCGCCGGCGTGCCCCTGCGCGATGCCTCAGGGAACATCCTGAAGCACTCACAGCTGATGGCCTCGTATCGCAAGCGGCTGACGGCACTCAACAAGCACATCGACACTGTGGAGATTAAGGAGTGCTCGAAGCACTGGGCGGATATCGACCCGAAGCGTGTGCCGGCGCGGGCGCGCGAGATGAAGAAGGCCGCCTATCTGAATGAGATGGTCGTTCGCGGGCAGCGCAGCCATCGTGCCCCGCCTCCGAGCGCGCGTCATCCGAATGACCCGGACCGCGTGGCCTGCCGCGAGCATTTCCAGGCCTTCTTCCAGCGCGCAGCACGCGGTGAGGTGAAGATTAGCGGCGCAGATACACTCTACCCGCACGAGATTGTCACGAAGGCGGAGGGCCTTGGCCAGTTCGCTACGGAGGATGACAAGAACAGCCTGAATGCGGTCTGGACGCAGATGGTGGCGAAGGCCGCCGCCGGTGGCGGGCTCGGTAAGAGCCTCTTCATGTGCGACTTCAGCGGCTCTATGGCTGGCACACCGATGCAGGTAGCGAAGGCAATGGGTCTGCTGGGCTCCGCGGTGTGCTCGGGTCCTCTAAAGGGCAAGTTCCTGACGTTCAATACGACGCCTGAGTGGTGCGAGATTAATACGGAGGCTACCCTCTTCGAGCAGCTGAAGCAGCTGAACTTCAACTGGGGTGGCAGCACGGATATCCAGAAGGCGGGCGAGATGATCATCGCTGAGCTGAAGGCTGCGCGCGCGCCTCCTGGCTCCGCGCCCGAGAACATCATCATCGTGACGGATATGGGGTTCGATGCGGCCTGCGGCTCTGCGAGCCGCTCCATCTACACCGGCAACAGTTACCGCCATAATGTGAAGACGGCGGCGCAGCAGACACATGCGCAGCTGCTGCGTGAGAACTTCCGTCGTGCCAGCGAGGATGTCCATGGCGACCCGAACGCCTGGGCGGCCCCGCGTATTGTTGTGTGGAACGTCGCGGACCACTACAGCGGCAATCACCAGGCGACAGCGCATGAGGAGGGTGTGGTGACACTGAGCGGCTGGAGCCCGAGCCTGTTCAAGATTCTCTGTGAGGAGGGTCCGCGCGTGATGACTGCGTATGATGCACTGCGGGTTCAGCTGGATGATAAGCGCTATGACCCCGTGCGTGCGAAGGTGGCGGAGTGGCTGGCGGGTGGATGGCGTGGTCTCTGAGACCTAAACCCACAGCTCCATACTCCTGTAAAGATGTCAAGCTGCTGCGCTCGCCCAAACGGTCTCTTCAAGCGGATTCTGTCCATCACCTCGTTTACGCAATCTCCGCCGAGCTCCCCTACACCCTCAACTACGTTTGATGACGCTACCCCTCTTCAGACCACACAGCCGCTGCCTCGCACCTATAATCTGCGGCCGCGTAAGACTATCTGCTATACGGAGACGCTGACACCTCCTCCGAGCCCTCGCCTTCCGCCCGCGGATGAAAATTGTGCGACTGACCACCCGGATTCAGCCCCTACCACCGCTGAGAATGATGATTGATGCGACACGTGAGCTGAAGCGCAAGCTATTTGCATATGGAGATGCCCTCTATTGGGATGGGTTTCTCCTCGGCGTGCTCGTGGGGAGCAGCGCGACAGCCGCTCTTCTGCTGGGCGCCTGTCCCCACCTAAGGAAGTAGTTCTACAGCCTCTGTAGGGGATGGTGAGACCAACTTCCAAACCCTAACCCTCCTGAGACTTCCAACAGCAACCATCAAATGAAAGCGAATTTTTCATCTTGAATGGAAGTCTGAACTTCGGGGCCTGTATAGGCGCCACACTGCACCCCACCCAAACAGTTGATTCCCAGGGCTTCCAACAGCAACTTGCTGAAAAAGGTTTTTTTCATCATTCTCAATGGAAGCCCGCGCCTCCCGGAGCCTGTCGAGGTTCCACACAGCATCCCCAACCAATCCAGTTTCCTACGGTCGCTCACAGCAAATCCTATGATTTTGCTTAAAATCGACTGACATAATTGATATGGTAACGTATTGATGTGTCCATTTGCGGCCCGAACCTCGCAGCACGTGCGTTGCCATTGGACGCGCGGGCTCGAACCCACCTCGCCTCGTTTGCTTATTGTGTGTTCTGCGGAGTTCCGTCTTTAGAGCTGCGCACAGCGCACATCCCGTTGAAGCAGCTATTCAATTTAGCCTGCAGCTTGGTCAAACGGAACTCCAGTTCTTATATAGTAAATTAGGCCCTGCGGATCTGTGGCTGGCTTTGCTGGCTGTTCTAGCGGGTTTTTCTAGGCTAATCCGGCAGTTCACTGCTTTCTGTCGCTCTATATCTCCTCATGATTGCATCCGATGGATACAGTCATAAGAAGACTCCGAGCTGCGTGCGGCATGTGTGTCACTGTAAAAAGCAGTCACAAGAGAAACTATGCCCTGCGCATGTTTGTTGCCACCTGAGCTCTATCCGGATGCCTCGGAGTGGGGCCCTCTTTTATGGACGGTCCTCCACGGTATCGCCGAGCGCGTCGGCTCCGTTGCGACACCCCTCTTTCATCGTGATGAGCGCAATGCGCTCACACACTTCTTTAAAGCCGTTGGAAAGATGATTCCATGCCCTTCCTGTAAAGAGCATTATGATGTCTATCTGCGCGAGCACCCTGTAGATGGTCCTATGAAGGATCTGCCTTACTCCGATTTGCGCGACTATGTGAGGCGCTGGTTCTGGGAGCTACATAATTGGGTGAATGAGTCGTATGGCCGCCCCCT
>JAIXUW010000294.1 GCA_027483355.1 Alphaproteobacteria bacterium | reverse complement strand
TCCCACCGATACCTTTGCCCGGGTGACCACCCCGGCCCCGCGCGTCGCCCGCACGCTCGACAAGCCCAAAGTTGCGGATTCCACCATCGAAGCGCTGATCAAGCAGTTCTGCATTGACCTCAGCGACAAAGCAGCCCAAGGCCGGCTCGACCCCGTCATCGGCCGCGACGCCGAAACCGATCAGGCGCTGCGCGTCATGGCACGCCGCAAACAGGCAAGTCTGTGCTTTACCGGTGATGCCGGCGTGGGCAAGACCGCGATGTTCGCGGCTTTGGCACAACGCATCAACGACGATCCCGATCTGCCCGAAGAATTCCGCAACGCGCGTATCCTGCAGCTCGATCTGCAGGCGATGAACGCGGGTGCCCAGTTCCGCGGTCAGTTCGAAGCGAAGCTGAAACCCCTCATCGACGGTCTGCAAGAACGCGAAGGCTGGCTGAAAGGCCGCAAGATCATTCTGGCGATTGATGAAATCCACAGCCAGCTGACCGCCGGTATGGCATCGGGCGGCACGGACTCGGGCAACATGATGAAGCCCTTCCTGACCTCGCCCGGTATTTCGGTTCTTGGCACCACCACCGCCGAAGAATACCGCAAGCACATTGAAAAAGACCCCGCCATGGTCTCGCGCTTCGAACAGCTCGTCATCGGCGAGCCCTCGACCGCCGACACCATGAAGATCCTCAAAGGTCTGTGGCCCACCATCCGCGAACACCACCAGTTGACCGAAGACCTGAGCGACAAGGACTTCCAATACGTCGTCACCATGACGACCCGCTACGCGCCCAACGATTCCAACCCGCGTAAGGGTGAAAAAGTCCTCGATATGGCCGGTGCCTCGGCCAAGTTCCGCCGCTCTGGCAGCATCACCCGCGAAGACATCAACCGCGCGGTCGCGCAAATGTCGAAACTGTCGCCGGAATTCCTGGCCCAAGGCGACGCGCAGCGTTTCCTTGCCATGGAAAAAGACCTGCCAAGCCGCGTGCTTGGCCAAGATCCCGCCATCCGCAAGGTGGTCGATGGTCTGATCGGCGCGCGTTCCGGCTTGAACGACCCCAACCAACCCTGGGGCTGTTTCGTGCTGCAAGGCCCCACCGGTACCGGCAAGACCGAACTGTGCAAAGAGCTATCCAAATATCTCTTCGGTACCGAAGAGGCGATGATCAAGCTCGATATGTCCGAATACTCGGCTGAACATACCGTCTCGCGTCTGATCGGCGCGCCTCCGGGTTATGTCGGTTTTGACAGTGCCTCGCCGGCCCTGACCGAGCGCATCCGCCAGCGTCCCTATTCCATCCTGCTGCTGGATGAAATCGAAAAAGCCCACCCGAAAGTTTTCGACGTTTTCCTGTCGATCCTCAACGATGGCAAAATGACCGACAACCAGGGTAAAACCGTGTTGTTCAACAACGTCATCATCATGATGACCACCAACCTGGGTGCCAAAAACGCCATGGGTGTCATCACCGGCAACGAAGGCGTTACCTTTGGCCAGGTCCGCAAGCTGGAGACCGATGAACAGCGTCACGCGCGCCTGACCTCTGCTTATGCAGGTGCGCGCGGCGATTTCTTCCGCCCCGAGATGATCAACCGCATAGAGGAACTGGGTGGCTTCGTCACCTTCGCCCCCTTGAGCGAGCCGGTCATCGCCAGCCTGATCGACCGCGAGATCGGCAAGGTCGGTGATCGTCTGTCGCAGAACCTCGCCAACTACACGCCCGAGGATGGCTCGGCACCGGTTGCCAGCGATGCACCCTTTGCCATCACCCTCGACGTCAGTGATGATATCCGCGCCAAGCTGACCAAGGACGGCTATAATCCCACCATGGGTGCCCGCCCGATGCGCAAAGTCATCCGCGAGCAAATCGGCAACCCGCTGGGCAAGTGGCTGATGGCCAACCGTGACGAGCTGGTGGCTTTCGCCGCCAAGCATGGCACGGCGCGACTGGTGATCGACAAGGTCGGCGCTGATTTCGCCCCCGTGATCGCCGCCCCCGTGGCGCTGCCCGCCGCCGCACCCGTTGGCAACGACAACAAGCCTGCGCGCAAACCCAAAAAGGCGACAGCCCCCAAGGTTTAAGCGCGGTCGACACCAAAACCAAAAAAAGCCCCCGGCTGTAAACCGGGGGCTTTTTCTATGGGCTTGGGCGCAAAGACACTTGACATAACCACAGCCGACGCTAGGATACGATTCTCTTCATTACCCCATCGAGGTGTCACATGGCTGTTTCCTATCAAGGCAAAAAACCCGGCAAGCTCTGGTACGTCAGTAAACGCCTGGGCCTGGTCTTAAAAGCCTTGCGCAACAAAGACACCAAGATTGACGCCCAAATCATGGCGGGCGATGTGGGCATCACCACCGCTTTAGTGGCGGGGGGTATCGCCCTCTTGAGTGTCCCGCAACTGGCCCTCATTCCATTTGGCGTTTGGGCCGTGGGCAGCATCGCCGGCGGCGGCGCGGCCTTCTATGGCGTCAAATCCTGGCTGGGACTGCGCCGCTTGAACAACTCGACCTTCGCCTATTATCACATGAAAGATGCCGAAGCCGCCTGGCTGGAAAAAAAGCAGCGCGCCCCTTGGCTGACCCGTCTGCGCACCAGTATCACCCGTGGTCTTGACCGCGTGGGCGCTGTGCTGACGTCACCGCTGAAAATCTTCAAGCGCAAGACCACCACTGAAAAAACCCCGCCAGCGGCCGTGGCCCCGGCAGCAGCATCGCCCACACCCACAACCGACGCCCTCAGCGGCTCTTTCGCGGTGGCGCAAAAGCCAACGCCCAGCGCTGAAGACCGCGCGGCTGAAGCCGCCCGCCAGGCCCGCGCCGATGCCCGCGCGAAGCGCAAAGCCGGCGGCGGCGCTCGTTTTAATTAAACCCTGCGGTGATAAGATAAAACACGTCATGCCACTGTCATCGTGGCCACGCGGGGCGTAGCGTCCGGCGTGATAATCAATGCGCTCGAAATCAACCCCGCCCGACGATGCTGTAGATGGCGGCGATATCGCCCGTTTTCATCTCGACCAATTTTTGCGGCTGCAGTTGCTGCACCGTCAAGCGGTCGGCGGTTTTTTGCACCAGGCGGCGCAGGAGAACTTCACCCTTGACGGTTTCAATGACGCAATCGCTGCCGGTCATTGGCGGGCGCGACGGATGCACATAGACAATCTCGCCGCGATAATAGCGCGGCTGCATGTCATCGCTTTCGAC
>JAIXUW010000231.1 GCA_027483355.1 Alphaproteobacteria bacterium | reverse complement strand
TGCTCGGCGGCCTTGGTAATGACCGCTATATCGTACGCGAAACTGCTGATGTCATCATTGAGCTTGCCGCCAGCGGCACCGATAGCGTCGATACCTACGTCGATTATACTCTGCCCGATCATGTCGAGAACGTGAAAATTGTCGCCATCACTGGTAATATAAATTTAACTGGAAATTCATCCGATAATACGCTGATCGGCAACCGTGGCGACAATATACTGATTGGTGGGACAGGCGCGGATGCGCATATCGGCGGTGCGGGCAACGATACCTATTTTATCAATCAATTCGATAACGACGGCGTCAATGATAAACGCCGTGGCGGCGATTATATTATCGATACATCGGGCATCGATAGCGTGGTAGCACTTGGTTTAGCTCTTAGCAGTGTCAATTATATCATGCAGAACGGCCTAGAAAATCTAACCTTTACTTCTGCGACAACCACTATGAATATTACCGGTAATCAAGGTAAAAACATTATTTCCACAGGCGATGCGGCCGATATCATTAATGGCGGGCACGGCGCTGATACCATCGCGGGCGGTCTGGGGAATGACACCATCAACGGCGGCACTGGCGCGGATACGCTTGATGGCGGCGACGGGGCTAATACGATTACGGTCGATAACCGACTGGATGTGGTGATTGATGTACAAGATGACATTAACGCGATTACAGGAGACCCGAACGGTAATGCTGATACACTCCTCGTCGCTGGCCATTATATAACCCCAGGCGCTGCGCAAATGGAAACCATCCAAATTATCGGCAGTGGTGCCTATAACGTCACTGGCAGCAGCACACGAAACTTTATGTTCGGCAACGATAAACGAAATATCATGCGCGGCGGCGGTGGGGATGACGTGATTGAGGGCGGTTTTGGTGATGTCCTGCACGGCGATGCTGGCGCCGACACCTTTGTGATCAGCGAAGACTTTGCCGATGCCGACCTACGGGTGAGGCCGCCCGTTGAAATCATGGATTTCAACGTGGCACAGGGCGATGTTCTTGATATATCAGCCATCATTGAATTCGCAACGGGAGAAATCTTGGCCCGCTACGTCGACATCGTCGACCGCGGCCGGGATAGCCATTTGCGGATTAATACCGATGGCAGCGGAGATCCACGCGACTTTTTCACCGCCGCCATCCTCAAAGGTGTTACAGGCTTTACCGGTGAAGTGACGATGGTAGCCGATGGCAACCTGATTGTCGTCGAGAGCTGATAGCTACTTTTTAAAAATCAGAAACGCCGCCGCGATGATCAGGGCAAAACCTGCCCAATGGTTCCATTTCAAGGGCTCCCCCAGATACAACACCGAGAAGACAGCAAAGACGCTGAGCGTCAATATTTCCTGCATACCTTTCAACTCGGCCGCACTGAAATAGCCATGGCCGATACGGTTGGCGGGCACCTGAAAGCAGTATTCGACGAAAGCAATCCCCCAGCTGACCAGGATCGCCAGCCACAGGGCGGACTGCTTGAATTTCAAATGGCCATACCAGGCAAAAGTCATAAAAATATTCGATAACAACAGCAGAACAAACGTCTGCACAGGTATGGGCAGCGACATCAGCTTTTCTCCTCTACGGCATCATCCGGCGTTGCCACAACACCGCAATCAGGCCGATCAGCAAATTGGTCATCATCAGTGCCACGACGATCCCCAGAAAACCCAGCTGTGCTTGTAGAAAAAAGGCCAGCGGCACATAGAGGCCAAACATCCGTAGAATAATCAGCACTGTGGCCGACAGCGGCCGCGCCATCGCGTTCATGGTCGCGTGTATCACGATCATCGCCCCCATGGCACCAAAGCTGACCGGTACCCAGTGTAAGTATTGCGCCGTATAGGCAATCACGGCGGGGTTGTCGTCAAACCAGCCCGGGATGATAGACGCCAGCGGCCAGATAATTACCGCCAGCCCCAACCCCCAAATCAGGGTCGATCGCACGCCCAGGCGACAGGCCTCCGCGATGCGGCCATAGTTGCCGGCCCCAAAATTCTGCCCGGTGAAGATCGATACGCCCGCAGCAATCGCATAAAAAACCAGTACGCAAACGCCTTCAACGCGGCCGGCCACGCCAAGGGCCGCCACCGCTTCTTTGCCGTAGCCTGCCGCCATCCAGGTGATAATCGCCGCTGAGATGGGTGGTATCTGGTTACTCAACATCGCCGGCAAAGCAATATGCATGAAACGCCGCCAGGCATCGCGTGTACCCGCGTGCCACAGAACAGGCGATAGCGCGCGGCGTTTATAGGCAAGACTGTAAAATGAATAGGCACAGGTCAGCACATACGAAATCATCACGGCGGTGGCCGCCCCCGGCAGACCAAGGGCCGGAAAAGGGCCAATGCCAAAAATCAGCAAGGGATCGAGGATCAAGCCAATCGCCGACATGATGGTCATGATCATCGAGGCATAGGCCGTATCGCCCATCGCCCGCATACATGAATTACCCACCACCATCAGACCAAAAAACGGCAGACCCATATACCAGATCAGCATATAACGCCGCACCAGCGGCATGACTTCGGGACCAGCCCCCATCAAAGGAAAGATCAATTCGATGGTGGCGATACCAAGCACGGCGGCGGCCACGACGATGATCAGTGTCATCACCAGCGCGTCGGTTGAGAGCTGACGGACTTTTTCGATACGGCCTTCGCCATAAACGCGCGCCAGGACGGCGGCCGTACCGACACTCAAACCAAAGGTGATACCCATGAAAAACATCACTACCGGCAGGGTAAATGCCAGCGCCGCCAAGGGGCCGGTGCCCAGCTTGGCCACAAAAAAGGTATCGGCCAACGAGAACAGCGTCATCGACAGCATACCGAAAGCAAGCGGCAGTGACAGCCGCCGCAGATGCGGGGCGACGTCGCCTTCCAGCAGAGAGTATTTCGGGGGTGTCATGCGATAGGCCGGGTGTCGCCACCCGGCACCATCGCCAGGGGGATTGTCGTCAGCGGCCGAGATCGAACAAAAGCAGACTTGCCTCGTTATCCCCCGTGCTGGCGGCCCATCCAATATCCGCTGACCGGCTGTCATTTTCAAGCGTCAGTGCATCACCGGCCTGCAATTTAAGGGCGTCCTCGCCCAGACCCGCGACGGCAACAGCACCCTGCATCACCTGCAGCCAATAGCGCCGGCCGGTTTGCGGGGTAAGCTTGACGCGCTGCGACGCACCCAGGCGCGCGGCAGATATCCGCGCGTCTTGCAGGATATGCAAGGGGCCATCCGTATCGGCCGCCCCCTCAGGCGACGCCAGCAGCTGCCAGCCCTCCGGCGCGGGGACGGCCGGGTTCAGCACGGCAAAGCTTTTCTGCTGATAGGCAGGCGGCGCATTATCGGCCTGCGGCAAAACCCAGATTTGCAGCAGATGGCAGGCATCCGTGGCTGATGGGTTGAACTCGCTGTGGCGAATGCCCGTGCCCGCCCGCATCATTTGCACGTCCCCCGGCAAAATGGCAGCGCCATTGCCCAGGCTGTCGCGGTGGGCAAGTGAACCCTGCAATACGATGGTCATAATCTCCATATTCGCATGGGGGTGGGTGGGAAAGCCTGCGCCACCTGCAACAATGTCTTCGTTAATGACGCGCAAAGGCCCAAACCCCATGCGATCAGGATTGTAATACCCACCGAAACTGAACGAATGATAGCTCTGCAGCCAGTCAATTTGGGTAAGGCCACGACTTTGTGATGGAATAATATGGTGCATAACTGCCTCCTATTGCTTATACACAGGATATAATTCTTTTATTTGTATATAAAATATGCAAATTTATATTTAATTATTCGATTTATTGGAATAATAATCAAAATGGATAAGTTATCGAATATAATGGCGTTCTTGGCGGTGGCCGATGGGCTGAGCTTTGCGGAAGCGGCCAAGCGGCTCAATATTGCGCCCTCGGTGGTCAGCAAAAGGCTCAAAGACCTCGAAGAAAGCCTGGGCGTTACCCTTCTCCACCGCACCACCCGCCACGTGGCCCTGACCGAAGCGGGCTATCAATACGCCGAACAAGGCAGACTGCTGCTGGGCGAGCTGGCCGAACTCGAAGATGGTCTGCGCCACGGCCACCAAAGTCCCAGCGGCCATCTGCGCATCAGCGCACCCATGGCCTTTACACATCTGGTCATGGGGCCGGTATTATCTCGCTTTCTCGAGGTCTTTTCTGATGTGCGCCTCGATATGCTGATCAGCGACGATCCGGTCGATTTCGCCCGCAATGACTGCGATCTCGGCATCCTGATTGGCGAGCCGGAGAGCGAGACGTTGCATCTACGCAAACTGGCCGAAACGCGGCGTGTCGTCGTGGGTGCACCCCGCTATTTCGCACAACACAAAAAACCCCAATCTCCGGCTGACCTCATCGCGCATAACTGCCTGCGTTACGCGCATGAACAGGGGCGCGGACGCGCCTCGACCGCTTGGCCATTTGTGGTGAATGGCCGCAGCATCCTCCAGCCGGTCAGTGGCCGCATGATGTCTGATAGTGGCAC
>JAIXUW010000245.1 GCA_027483355.1 Alphaproteobacteria bacterium | reverse complement strand
TAAGGCCGGGCTTTTTTTATTCTAAGGCGTGGGCCTACTCGGTCAGTCGTTTCCACCACCCCTTGCGGCTGCCACCGGCGGCGGCGTTTTGCGCATCGTCGCCATTGCCGCCCTCGCTGTGGTCGCTGCGGGCAGCGGGGGCATAACCCTCGCTGTTGTCGCGGGGGCCTGTGCTGTCATTGGCAACCGGCGCATTGCCGTTGTTATCATCGGCCTGACGGCCGCCATTGCCGTTTTCGCGGCCATTGCGGCTGCGGCCACCACGACGGCGACCACCACGGCGACCACGGCGACGCGCGCCACGATCGTCCTCGCCACCGGTGCCAGCGGGGCTGTCACCGCTCACGAACCCTTCTTCCTGGGCGTCTGATACAGGTCCCACGACCGTATCGCGCGGCGCGGCATAAGCGGGTTGTGGTGCTTCGGCCGGATCCACGCCGTCGCGGCGTTCACCGCGCTGACGGTCACGTCCACGCCCGCGCTCGCGGTCACGGCCGCGGCCTTTGCCGCCGCGTTCACCACGGTCACGATCGCGACCGCGTCCGCCACCATTACCACCGCGACGGCTGCGGCTCTCGCCACCCTCGTCGGGGGCGTCGGTTTCGGCGTCGAGCAGGGTTTCAATGCCACCGGCACTGTCGCCGAAGTCGCTGACATCGCCCATGGTGAGCGACTGGACCGGGGCGGGGCGGTGACGATGGGCATTGCGGTCTTCACGCTGACGGCTGGCACCTTCAATGTGGAAGGCGGGCTTGATCATCGCGTCATCGGCGGCGATGAAGATGCGGAGGCTATAACGCTCCTCAAGACCTGCCAGCATGGCGCGCTTGTGATTGAAGATGTAAAGCGCCACTTCGGTGGGGACAGTGATGCGGATCTCGTTCGATTTGCCTTTGATGCATTCTTCTTCAAGGGCGCGCAAGACCATGACTGCCATGGTGTCGTTGGTGCGGACCAAACCGACGCCCGCACAATGCTTGCAGGTTTCGAAGTTGGTTTCCACCAGCGAGGGGTGCAAACGCTGACGGCTCAGTTCCAACAGACCAAAGGGTGAAATGCGACCCAGTTGAATGCGGGCACGATCGCTTGCCATGGCGTCGCGCAGTTTTTTCTCGACGATGCGGTTGGCACGGCGGTCTTCCATGTCGATAAAGTCGATGACGATCAGGCCGCCCTGGTCACGCAGGCGAAGTTGACGGGCCACTTCTTCGGCGGCT
This sequence comes from Alphaproteobacteria bacterium, assembly GCA_027483355.1. Classification (GTDB taxonomy): domain Bacteria; phylum Pseudomonadota; class Alphaproteobacteria; order Micavibrionales; family UBA2020; genus JAEXMB01. The sequence continues at coordinate 7,486 of JAIXUW010000245.1, read as the reverse complement.
TCGATGTTGGTTTTAAGGGCGGTTTCCTCGATATGGCGGCCTTTGGTGGCGCGTCCCGAGTTCACGTCGATGGAGACAAGTGCCTCGGTCGGGTTGATGACGATATAACCGCCCGATTTCAGATGCACGGTCGGGCTATGGATGGCGTCAATCTGGCTTTCGACCTGATGGCGGTAGAACAGCGGTACGCTTTTCTCGTTATACAGGTGAACGCGGTCAACGCTGGCGGGTGCCAGCATCTGCATAAAGTCGCGGGCAGTTTTAAAGCCTTCTTCGCCGGCCACATGTACTTCATCAATGTCGCGCTTATACAGATCGCGAATGGCGCGCTTGATCAGGTTGCCCTCTTCGTAAATCAGTTGCGGCGCGGTCGAACGCAGGGTGAATTCGCGGATTTCGTCCCACAGGCGGAGTAAATAATCGAGATCGCGCTTGATCTCGGCGGTGGTACGGGCAACGCCAGCCGTGCGCAGAATGACCGACATCCCTTCCGGTACATCCAGTTCACGCAGGATGGTTTTCAGCTTCTGGCGGTCTTTGGCGTTCGATACCTTGCGGCTGACGCCGCCGCCGCGTGGGCTGTTGGGCATCAGGACGCAGTAGCGGCCGGGCAGTGAGATATAGGTGGTGACGGCTGCGCCCTTATTGCCGCGCTCTTCCTTATTGATCTGGATGAGCATGATCTGGTTGCGTTTGATGACTTCCTGGATTTTATAGCGGCGGCGGGCCGACGGGCGGAAAACATGGGCTTCGGGGGCGTCGCCGCCGACTTCATCCACGCTGATTTCTTCTGCCTCTTCGGTATCTTCGCCTTCCTCGCCCTCCTGAAGGGCTGTGGTTTCTGTCGTGTCACCCTGGTCGGTGTTGACAGCCAAGACGGCTTCAGGTGCGGCGTTGTTTTCTTCTTCTTCGCCTTGGTCGCCTTCTTCTGCGGCATCCTGGGACATGGAGGTGATTTCGATGTCGCCTTCTTCTGCATCGTCGGCGTCTTCTTCATCGGCATTCTCGGCGCCCAGTTTCTCGGCCACGCGGCGGGCAAGACTTGCCTCGCCGGTGCGGGGGCTGAGATCTACGCTGTCGCTTTCAGCAGCGGCATCGAGGTCATCTTCCTCTTCTTCGCTTTCGGTGTCATCGCTCTCACCGTCGTCACCGGCGGCGAGGGCCGCTGCATCTTCGGCATCTTCACGGGCAGCTTCGCGGGCGGCCCAGGCGCGTTCTTCGGCCAGCAGCGCTTCGCGGTCGGCCACGGGGATACGATAATAATCGGGATGAATTTCAGGGAAGGGCAGGAAGCCGTGGCGCTGACCGCCAAAATCGACGAAGGCTGCTTGCAGTGAGGGTTCTACGCGGGTGACTTTGACCAGGTAGATGTTGCTTTTAAGCTGCTTGCGCAGTTGGTTTTCGTAGTCGTATTCCTCGAGGCGGTTACCGTTGATAATGGCCACCCGGGTTTCTTCGGGGTGGGTGGCATCGATCAGCATTTTTTTGCTCATAGCGCTTGTCCTTAAATGTGGCGCGTTGACGCGCATCCGTGCGACGGCGGATGGCGTAGACGCGCATGTCCTGGGGTTTAAGGGTCTATAGGCGCTCAGGATGCGGGCGCTTGGTGCGGCAAGAGAGCCGCAGGGGATGCCTTTCCCGGGTGGGAAACGGCGGCGCCGGCGTCTTGCCCGGAGGTGGCGCGTCCAGCGGAAATGATCCTGCTGTGGCGCCCTGATCAGCGTTTTCACGCGACGACCTGCAGTGTCGCCATAAAGGCGGGCAGGTTCCGGGAATAACCATTGCTCATATGCACTGCCGGCGGTGCAGGGGCGGGGCTTGCTAAGCAGAAGCCGCTCCGGGACTGCAGCCGAGGCAGGAGGCGATAAATGAGCCAGACCTCGAAACTCGTTGACATGGGGGCCTTTCGGGACAGAAAAAGTTTTTCTGTAAAAAGCCTTTGTCGCATCCTCATCATACGCTTCTTTGCGGTCCAAGAACAATATGAATCTGCTGGCGATGACGCGGGTGCCCCAGTGACGCGGCAGGAGGGCAAGCATCTGAAAATAATCATGAAAAAGGCACAAAAAGCGCGGCTTTGCTTGTCGCGGGCGCCTGCATGCGGCTATACTTTCGGGAAAGGGGCTGCAACGTGCAGAAAAAACGGGGGCGATTCGGCAGACTGATAAGGGTTTTGACGCTGCTGGCGGGCCTGGCAGCGGCGGGATGGGTCACGCCTGTACAGGCGCAGTCCAGCGACGCCGCCAGCATTTTGTCGATCCGTCGCGGCAATCAAGGCAATGCCAGCCGGATTGTCATTGAAAGCACCGCGTCCCTCGCCTACCGCGCCTTTCTGCTGGAGGGGCCAAACCGTCTGGTCGTGGATATCCCCAGCGCCCAGTGGCAGGCGCCGCGCAATGCTTTTTTCGAAGATAAAAGTTTAAAAGGGTATCGCAGTGGCGACCTGGCCGAAGGCTTGACGCGTCTGGTTTTCGATCTGAGCCAGCCGGCCGTCATCGATAAAAGCTTTGTCTTGCCGGCCGGGGGGAAATTGCCGCATCGCTTGGTGCTGGATATCATGCCGGTGTCGCAGGCGCTGTTTGCCGCAGCACTTAAAGATGTCCATGGCGATACCCAACTGCGCGCGCGCGCCACGGCTTTGGGGGCAACCCCGCAGGCCTCAGGTTACCGCGCTGCCGCCAATGAACGCATCGCCGCCAGTGTACCCGTTGATGCGGCCGATGCGCATCGCTTGCCGGTACGCAAGCCCGGCTATCTTGCCGGTGGTGTACCGGTGGCGCCAGCACCGGTGACGCAGCGGCGCGTGATCATCCTTGATGCCGGGCATGGCGGCCATGACCCCGGGGCGCTGGCGTCCAACAACATACGTGAAAAAGACATCACGCTGGCGATGGCGAAAACCCTCAAGCGTGCATTGGAAGAGACCGGGCGTTACACGGTGCATATGACCCGCGATACCGATATCTTTATTCCGCTGCGCCAACGGGTGGCCATTGCGCGCGCCAAAAAGGCAGAGTTGTTTGTCTCTCTGCATGCGGACAAGGTTCCCCGCACCAACGTACGGGGGGCCTCTATTTACACGCTGTCGGAAAACGCGTCGGACGCAGAAACCGCGCGCCTGGCTGAGCAGGAAAACAAGGCTGGCACGGTAGCAGGGGTTGACCTGTCGGGCGAAGAAGCCGATGTGGCGGATATCCTCCTTGACCTTGCCATGCGCGAAAAAATGAACGAGTCGAACTTGCTGGCCCGCTATCTGGAAGACTCGATGCGGCGCAAAAACATCCGACTGTTGCCGAATTCCCACAGGTCGGCGGGCTTCGCCGTTTTGAAGGCGCCGGACGTGCCATCGGTACTTATCGAAATTGGCTTCCTGTCAAACCCGGATGAGGCTAAGCTTTTGTCTTCAAAGGGTTTTCAGGCGAATATGGCCGATGCTTTGCGTGAAGGCATCGACGCTTACTTTACCAAAATACTGGCCTTACAGAAAATCTAAGCGCCCTGTTGGCGGGTTTTTCACACCAGTCCACCTCTTGGGGTGATCTGGACTTGGGCCACTAACTGTAGTACCAAAAGTACTGCTATTCCGTTGCACAACGGATCTGCCCGGGTTTTTCCGGTCGGACCACTCTCTTAGCAAAACCCACTCGTCTAAAATCAAGGATGATCATCATGAAAAAAGCTACTCTCGCAGTTGCACTGGTTGCTGTTCTGTCGCTGTCCGCTTGCGGTCACGGCGGTACCTGGACCCCGCAAGGCGCTGGCCGCACCGCTGGTGATGGCCAAGTTGAACAAGTTTCCGGCACCAACGCCGACAGCTCGTTCAGCGGCTCGCTGCGCAAGTAATCACGTGCTGTCTTCGGACAGCATCTGATACCAATAAAAAACCGCACCTCGATTTGATCAGGTGCGGTTTTTTTGTGTCTGCGATTTGGCGCGGCCTTGGCGGACGGGGGGCCTAGTTGTAATTGGTCGGCACGACAGCTGTTTGTGCTTCGGCGGGCTCTGGGGCGTCCTCTTTTTTGTTCTCGGCCTTTTCAGTCTTTGCTTCTTCAGTATCGATACGCGGCATCACCACTTTGCGCGGGGCAGAGGCTTGCGCGATCAGGACCGGGTAGCCGCGGCGTTCGCGTAAAGCACGATCCACCGCATCCCAGTCGATGCGGTCTTCGGCATCGGGACCAGCGGCTTTGGTGATCACGGCGCGCATTGCATCATCCAGCGGGCGGACGATATGGGTGCCCTTGATTTCGATGTCATTGCCTTGCGTCTTGGAAGGGTTTGCCTCCAGGTACAGGCCATCATCCAGCCAGCCGACCAGAATGGGTTGATCGACGATGCTGACCTTGGTGCCCACGGGCACCTTGTCGAAAATGCTGACGATATCTTCGGGGTACATGCGCATGCAGCCCGATGAAACGCGCCGGCCAATGCCCCAAGGCTTGTTGGAGCCATGGATCAGAAAGGTGGGCCAGCCCAGATACATGGCATGGGTGCCCAGCGGGTTCGATGGCCCCGGCGGCACGGAGGCCGGCAGATGCGGCTTGGCTTCGCGCATGCGGGGGGTGGGATACCAGCTGGGGTGGGCGGCTTTGCGCACAATCGTGGTATCGCCCGTGGGTGTCTCGAGGCCTTCGCTGCCTACACCCAAAGCGTAGGTGAGTGGCTCGGCCCCCGGCTTTTTAAAATAATACATGCGCATATCGCCCAGATTGATGACAATGCCCTCTTGGCGGGTGCGCGGCAGTAGATTGAAGCCGGGGATCACCACTTGTTCACCTGGTGTCGGCGCCCAAGGGTCAACGCCGGGGTTGGCGGCGCGCATTTCGATGTAACCCAGGCCAAAGTGGCGGGCGATATCTAAAAACGTGTCTTCTTCTTCGACGGTATAGACTTGCATGCTGCCGGTCGCAATGCGGGCGCCCAGCGGGTATTCCGGCAGATCGAGGTTCTCGTCCATGTCGGTGACCACCAGGGCTTCTCCAGCGCCGCCACTGGCGGCGGCCGGTGTGGGGGCGGCCTTGGGTGTCGCCGCGGTTGCTTGAGGGGCGGGTTTCGCTGCGGGGGCTGCGGCTGGGGGGGCGTCAGGGGTGGCCGCACGTTTGACGGGTTTTGGTGGCTTGGCTGGGGTGGCGCTTTTTTGAGACGGCGTCTCTTTTTTGACGGGCGGGGGCGCTTCGGCGGCCTGCACGGGCGCAGCTTGGACCACAACGGCCACAACAAAACCAAGGATGGTGAGCAAGCGGATAAGGCGGGACATCGTCACAGCTTTCATAAAGGCCACAATATGGGGCAAGCAGATCGTGCTACTGGCCATAGGCATCTAATATAAACAGAGCGCGCGCAGCAATAAAGGCCGGCGCGCGTCTTTTAAGCTGTAAAAATGGATATATTAGGCCCGACCGCCCTGCAAAGACAGCATCAGGGGGCTGACGCCCAAGCGGGCCAGGGCCAAATCCCATTTATGCGGCAGATCAGGGTCGAAAATAAGGTCGTCGTCGGCGGGAACGGTCAGCCAGCTGTTGGCCTGCAATTCGGTCTCCAGCTGTCCTGGCCCCCAACCGGCGTAACCTAGCGCGAAAATGGCGCGGTTGGGCCCGCGACCCTCGGAAATGGCACGCAGAATATCAATGGTGCCGGTAAGGCTGAGGCCGTCGGTGAGGCGCACGGTGTCTTCGCGGCAGAAATCGGTTGAATGCAGCACAAACCCGCGCCCCGTTTCCACAGGTCCGCCGAAATGAACGGTGGGGGCAGCGTGTGATTGCGGCAGATGCAATTGATCGAGCAGTTCAGCGAATTCGATATCGGGCATCGCGCGGTTGATGACGATACCCATGGCCCCTTCGGCGCTGTGGGCACAGACATAAATGACGCTGCGGTTGAAAAACCCATCGGAGAGCTGCGGCATCGCAATCAGCACATGATGCTGCAACGACGGCGCCTCGGCTGAGGACAGCAAAGGGGCGACAGGGTTGGTGACGGTTGGGTATATGCGATGATCTTCCATGCTTTCAGGCTATCAAAAAGGGATGAAGGGAAAGTAAAGGTGATACCTGTCATATCGTTTGGTGCCTGACCCTCCGCCAGATTTATACCGCTATCTGCTGCGTATTATCGCATTAAACGCCTTTCTGAGCGGCGTAAACTTCTAGTATCTATTTGTAATATTTTATTAAAGTGAATTTTTATTGTGTAAAATAAATGGAGTGTTTATAAATAAGACATGTTTAATGTGTCTAGGAGACGCACCTGATGTCACTCCGCGAAGAATATACCGGCGTTACGGCTGCTAAAACCGCAGCGGCCGATCCTTTGAATGCGCCGTTGAGCAAGGCGGCAACTGATATTGCCCATGATCTGCGGGTGATGCGCCGAACCGTCGAGGCGCAAAGCGGGAGAGGCCTCAAGCGTTTTTTTGCCGGGCTGAAGGCGGGGCGTCCGTGCGGAGAGCGTGACCCTGACGCAAAAACAGTGTCTTTTTATTTGGGCAAGAAAACCATCGAGCTCAGCGAATCTTATTGGAGTTCGACCCGCGAAGTCGCCGAAGAGCTGAAGCAAACCGTGGGCGCACATTTGTATGGCGCGGATTACATCGAAGCACACTTAAGCCCGCGCGCTGAATACCATTATGAAGGCAAACTCTGCCGTGCGGCCACCGAAAAGGTCAAAAACCTGCAGCCCGCCTATCTTTCTCAGGCGCGCGGCTTGCCCGCCTATGCTGAGATCCATGCGCTCTGCGCCGACCCCAACGTCGATATACGCGTGGAATTGGTGCTGGAGCATGGTATCGGGCACAAAAAGGATATCTTTGAACCAGGCGGTGGCTACACTTGGGAACGCGGCGCCGACAAGGCACGCGCGACTATAAATGTGGCCATGCGGCTTTATCTCAACGAGCCCTATAGTGCCTCCAGCGATGCCGCTTTCTTCGCCGCGAAAAAACCACCAGTGGCGGCAATCGTGCCGCGCGCTTGATCGCAGAACTGCCGTCTCACCCAAAGGGTGAAGGGCTTATAAGAAAATTTTATTCAGTGATCGCTTTTTTATCGCGCTGGATCTGCCGCCATTTCGCGACATTGGCGTTGTGTTCGGCCAGCGTCCGGCCAAAAGCATGGCCGCCGGTGCCGTCGGCCACAAAATAAAGATAGTCATGTTTTTCGGGTGCCAGCACGGCTTGCAACGACAAACGGCCGGGGTTGGCAATCGGCCCGGGCGGCAAACCCGTCACCGCATAGGTATTATAGGGCGACTCGATAGCCAGATCTTTACGCAGCAGCGGGCGGTCCAGACGCTGCTTGCCCTCGGTCAACGCATAAATCGTCGTGGGGTCGGATTGTAAGGGCATCCCCAACCGCAGCCGATTGGCGAAGACGCCCGCCACCCGCGCCCGTTCTGCCGCCACGCCGGTTTCTTTTTCAACGATGGAGGCCAGCACCACCGCCTCGTCCATCGAGCGCACGGGCGTATCGCTGGCGCGGGTGGGCCAGAT
>JAIXUW010000108.1 GCA_027483355.1 Alphaproteobacteria bacterium | reverse complement strand
GCCAGCACCTTCGCGGCCAAGCCTTATATTTTCAACCTCGAAAACGTCGACAAGTATTTTGGTGGCGCCGTCGATACCGCGCCCGCGCTTAATCAACCGCTCGATGCCGACTATGACACGCTGAAACAGCGCCTGTTCCCGCACGTGCCCAAGGGGGTGTTTTAATGACGGAGCAGCCCCGCATTTTTTGGCTACACCATCTATGCCTGCGCCTGCCGTCCCTTGCGGCTGACACCCAAGCCGTTTTTGTCTGGGATGACGTCTTGTTGCAACAGCAGAACTACAGCCTGAAACGCCTGGTCTTTATTTATGAGACACTCTGCGCAATGCCGGTGACCATTTTGCAAGGTCGCACCGCCAATGTCCTGGCAAGTCTTTCACCCGCCCAGGTCATCACCTGGCAAGCCCCGGATGCGCATCTGCGCCATGTTATCGACGACCTGCAGCATCGCGGCGTCCCGGTGCAGTGTCTGGATGAAACCCCCTTTGTCGTGCTGAAAAAAGACCTCCCCCTCAAACGGTTTTTTCAGTACTGGAGCAAAACGCAAAAATCTGCCCTGCAGATCGACGGGGGCGCCGATGCCGCGTATGCGCAAAAAAAGTGATCTGCCGAGTAAACTCTGCCCTGTCTGCAACCGCCCCTTTGTCTGGCGCAAGAAGTGGGAAAAGGTCTGGGATGAAGTCAAATACTGCTCCGAGCGCTGCCGCCGCACGGGGCCAAAGGGGGATGCATGACGATTGATCAAACTCAAAGACTGCTGACGCTGGCAGGCACCTTGCCGTTTATTCTGGCCGCGGTGTTCTATCGCCAAGAAGTTATCGCGGGCTACGCGATTGCCGATATCATCAGCGTCTATGCCGTGGCCATCATCAGTTTCGTCGCTGGTATGCAATGGCAAAACGCCAGTGGTCAGCCACGCGCGACCGCCCTTGGCGTGCTGGCGGCCAGTAACCTTCTCACGCTGTGTGCCTGGGTGGCCTGTCTGGTGGCCCCGGCAACGCTGGCTTTCGTCACCTATGCCGCGTGCTTTGCCATTTTATTGGCGATTGATATTTATGTTTTAAAATTGCCGCAAACCGTGGCCTATTTTTTCAAAACCCGGCTGATGGCCTCCAGCGTGGTGATCTTCTGTCTCGGCCTTTTGCTATGGCAGGCGGCACGCGGTCTGTCTTAAAACCAAGCAGTTTATTATTCTTTTACAAGGAATTGGTCGCCAGCGCACGGCAGGGCTTTATTATTTCGCCGGGTGCGTGTAAACTGTCTCAGAGCGCGGGTGTAGCTTAATGGTAAAGCTCCAGCCTTCCAAGCTGATCACGTGGGTTCGATTCCCATCACCCGCTCCAATTATCCCTTCAAATCTCTGCTTAAAACCGCGCCGCGACCGAGAAGAAAAAGCGCGGGTCCGTATCTGCTTCGACGCCGACGTCGCGGGTCAAGGGTACGGCGGCGGTCGCATGGGCGCTGAAGGGGCCAAGGCCGGTGCGCAGGCCAAGGCCGGTCGAGGCGAGCGAGACACGCTGATTGCTGGCAACCGTGGCATCATCATCCCAGACGCTGCCCACATCGTAGAAGGCATAAACTTGCGTGCCTTGTACCGGGCCGCGCGAGAGAGCCGCGGGGCTCCATTGCAATTCGGCCTTACCCGCCAAACCATGGTCGCCGGTGACTTCTGATGGGTCATAGCCCCGGCCGTAACCTGATGCCATCCCACCCAGACCGAATTCCTCCGACGATAACAACGGACCCGATGCCTTTTGTCCCTTGACGGAGACCAAGGCTTGCAGGCCGCTGCCCAGACGCTGCAGGCGCGAGAGTTCAAGCTCCAGTTTGGTGTATTGCGGGTTACCGTCGGCGCGCGACAGATCGGCATCGTCCTTGTCGCTGGCACCCATGATATTGAGGCCTTGCGACAACTGCCCCGACAGCGTGTTGACGCTGGTGCCGAGGAAGGTGCTGAGGACTTCGTAATTACCGCCCAAACGCAGCGAGCGGATATTGTCCTTGGTTTTGACACCCAGAATATTGCTGGTGCCGGTGTTTTGATAGTCAAAGCGCACAAAGCCATTCAGGTTTTCTTCGCGGGTGCGAATGAACGGATGGGTCAGCGTGGTGCCCAGCACGGCGGCATAGCCTTTGGGTTCTAAAAAGGCGATATCAAAACCGGGGGCGGTATCCGAATAGGTGCCATCCACCGCGATACGCGTGCCTTCCTGCCCAATCGGCAGATCATAGCCAAGATAGGAATAGGTCAGCTCTTCATCATCGGGGGCATGGACCACCTGCGCCACCAAACGGTCGTTGAGGCGGAAGGGGTTATTCAGCTGGCTGGCGGCTGTCAGTTGCAGCGGGCCCAGATATTTGCTCCCGTAGTTGTCGACGCTCAAAAGGAAATTGGCAGGCGTGCGGTCCACCGCAATCTGGATATCCGCTTTGCCGGGAATGTTCGAGGGGCCAATGATGCTGCGGGCCGACATACCGGGAATGTCGTTGAGCAGCAGCAAATAACGCTCCATCCGGTCGGCACGCAACGGGGCGGTCTCTGTCAGCTTGTCGCCGTAATTGGCCACCAGCGGGCGGTCGCTGTCGCTTAGCTCGCCCGAGATCGAGACACCTTCCAGGGCGCCTTCAACCACTTGCAGGCGCACGCGGCCATCATCAATAGTCTGTTCGGGCACCACCACCTGGGTGATCAGATAGCCGTCGCCGCGGTACTTCTGGTTGATGCGGGCGGCGATATCATAGACGCGGGTCAACGAAATCGTCTGGCCGATGTAGGACTGATAAAGGGGGGCTAGTTCGTCTTGGCTGTAAACACTGACACCGTCAATGCGCAGTTCGCGCAAGGTGAAGGTCACCTGGTCCGAGCCCTCAGGCGCAAAAATCTGGCCCATGTCAGGTAGGCCCACGTCATCGCTCTCATCCCCCGACAACGTGTAGGGCGTTGCTACTTGTCCGCGTGCCCGGTCGGGCTGCGCGCTCGAGGGCACCTGGGCGCGGGCGCTGCCGATCTCGTAACAAAGGAGGACGGCACAAAGCGCAACTAAACGGGTGGGGGTCAGCAGATGGGCGCGACGCATGGTGGTTTCCTTAAAAAGTCATGACGCTGAAGTAGTCATGCCTCGATGTTTAAGTGAAAACCGCGGTTATAGCAAGCTGGACGACAATGCTAAAAGTGTCTAAAAAACAATTACTTGGCGATTCGACACGGTATTCAACAAACCTGTCACGCCCTATCCCCCCGAATATTAACGGATTATTAATTCTTATTGCACATTTCTTGCATTATGTGATCTAGTAGGAAGTATTCCACGACAAATTATGAAAAAATCCGGCGGTCTTCTTGATCGCCGGGTCAAAAACAAAAACCGAATACCAATCAACCAAGGGTGCCTCCAGATGACTTCCACAAAAAAGCCGACCACTTCCGCTATCCGCCTTTTCCGTCAAAAGCTGATTGCGGCCTCGGCCCTGACCATTCCGTTGCTGACCTTTGCCAGTGGTTTATTTGTGGCAAGCAGCGCATCAGCGGCGGACACAACCCTGCCCACGGGCGGCACAGCTTTGACCCCTGGCGTCACCATTGGCTCCCCGGTGGGTGGCACCCTCACCATCAATCAGACCGGTCAGCGCGGCCTGATCAACTGGAACTCCTTTAACATCGGTACCGATGCCACCGTGCGCTTCAGACAGCAGCAAGGTGCAAGTGCCATCACCGTCAACCGTGTTGTGGGCGGCGGTTCGGATCCCACCCGTATTCTGGGCCGCCTGACCGCTGACGGCAAAGTCATGGTCCTTGATCGCAACGGCGTCCTGTTCGGTCCCAATGCCCAGGTGAACGTGGGCGGTATTGTCGCCGCCGCCGCTGATCTCGGTAACGAGGCGGCCTTTATTGCGGGCACAGATGGCGGGCGTATCACCCTTGCCAACGCCGGTACCGGCACGATTGAAAACCAGGGTGTGATCAAAGCCGACGCACTGGTCGCCCTGATTGGCAAAGACGTTAAAAATAGCAGCGAAATCAAAGCGGCAAAAATCGCTCTGGCCGCCGGCATGACCGACGCCACCGTCGATGTCGACGGCAGCGGTCTGGTCGAATTCGCCGTCACTCCCCAGGCGGTTCAGGCACTGGTTGAAAATACCGGCACCCTCAAGGCTGACGGCGGCGTGGTGTCTCTGACCACTGCTGGTGTCGATGTGGTGGCGAAATCCGTTATCAATATGTCCGGGGTTACCACCGCCAAAACGGTCAAGGTCGATGGCGGCCGTATCACCCTTGGTGGCAAAGTCACTGCGCGTGGCGGCAATATCAAGGTCAAAGCGCGTAGCGAAGGCTTTGCCGATGAAATTAAAGTCACCTCAGCCGCCGAAATCGTCGCCACCAATGGCGGCAATATTTCCCTTGATGCCAACGGCGCGGCGGGTGGTTTCGTCACCATCGAAGGCACCGTCGAGGCGCGCGATGGCAACGTCGCATTGAATGGCCGTCAGAACCGTTTGCTCGGCAACAGCACCGTCAGCGGTGACAAAGTGCATTTCACCGGCGGTCTGGTCAATCAGACGGCGGGCAGCACCTTAATCGCCAATAGACTGACCGGCGAAGTTCAGGATACCGCAGCTTTCCGCGGCACCAATAATCAGATCCGCCGTGTGGGCGACTTTGCCACCGGCTTGCGGGCAACGTCTGCGGGCGGCTTTACCCTAGTCAACGCCAGCGGTCGCCGTCTTGGCCTGACGGGCGAAATCTCCACCGATGGCGGTGCTGTTTCAATCACCCACAACGATCGCCTGCGTCTGCGCTCCAACAGCGCCGTTCTCAGCGAAGGTGGCACCATCGCCCTGAATACCGCTGGCGACTTAAGCCTGGCGGATGGCAGCAGCCTTGATGCCGCGGGCGGCACGGTTGACCTGAATGTCACCGGTGGCCTCAGTCAGGATCTGACCAGCCGTATCACGGCAGCCCTGCTCAAAGTTCAAACCACGGCCGATGCGGTACTGACCGGCGGCAACGATGTTGACACCGTGACGTCCTTCACCTCGGGCGGCGCGATTGCCTTCCACGATGTGGACGGCTACGCACTGGCCGGTGACCTGACCACCCAGGGCGGCGACATCAACCTCACCACCGACTCCACCAACTTCGCGCAAGCGATCACCGTCAATACGGCCGCCCGCATCCTGTCGAACAACGGCAATATCTCCATCGACACCAACGGCCACACCGGCGGCTTTATCACCGTCAACGGTCTGGTCGATGCCGGTACGGGCGACGTGGCTCTGAACGGCCGTCAGAACCGTTTGCTGGGCACCAGCACGGTCAGCGGCGATGCGGTTGACTTCCAAGGTGGTCTGGTTAATCAGGCCGCTACCAGCCGCGTCATTGCCAATACCCTGACGGGCGCTGTCCAAGACACCGCTCTCTTCCTCGGCACCGGCAACCAGATCGGCAGCATCGGTGACTTTACCACCGGTCTGCGTGGCTCTTCCGTCGGTGGTTTTACCCTGGTGAACGCCAGCGGTCGTCGTCTCGACATCAACGGTCAGATTTTGGCTGATGGCGGCGATATCGCCGTTACCCACAACAACCGTCTCGATGTCCGCACCACCGGTGCGGTGGTCAGCGGCGGCGGTGATGTTGACCTGACGGCTACTGGCAACAACTTCTTGTATGCCAACGGTCTGCTCGATGCACGTGGTACCGCCGGTAGCGGCGACGTGACCCTCAGTTCGGGTTCTGACATTCAGATGACCGCAGCCACCAGCCGCATTCACGCAGGTTTGTTGACTCTCAACTCGGGTAACAACGTCAGTCAGTCCGCCACCGGCAGCATCAATGCTGAGCAGCTGGCCGGCACGGTGGATAAAACCATCACCCTCAGCGGCACCACCAACACCATCCGCCAGCTGGGCAACATCACCACCGGCGCCCATCCGATCGCCAGCATCCTCGGCGGCTTCAGCCTCACCAATAACACCGACACCACCGTGGTCGGCAACGTTCTCGGCGGCGGCGGTAACATTACGCTGAATAACACCGGCAACGTCGACCTCGCAGCGGGCAGCAGCCTCGATGCCGAGGGTGGTACCGTTGACCTCAACGTCACCGGCGGCCTCACTCAGGATCTGACCAGCCGTATCGCGGCAGCCTTGCTCAAAGTTCAAACCACGGCCGATGCCGTGCTGACCGGTGCAAACGACGTTGACACCGTGACGTCCTTCACCTCGGGCGGCGCGATTGCCTTCCACGATGTCGATGGCTACGCACTGGCGGGCGATCTGACCACCCAGGGCGGCGACATCAACCTCACCACCGACTCCACCAACTTCGCGCAAGCGATCACCGTCAATACGGCCGCCCGCATCCTGTCGAACAACGGCAACATCTCGATCGACACCAACGGCCACACCGGTGGCTTTATCACCGTCAACGGTCTGGTAGATGCCGGTACGGGCGACGTGGCCTTGAATGGTCGCCAGAACCGTCTGCTGGGCACCAGCACGGTCAGCGGCGATGCGGTTGACTTCCAAGGTGGCCTGGTTAATCAGGCCGCCACCAGCCGCGTCATTGCCAATACGCTGACGGGTGCGGTGCAAGCTACCGCTCTCTTCCTTGGCACCGGCAACCAGATCGGCAGCATCGGTGACTTTACCACAGGGCTGCGCGGCTCATCTGTTGGCGGCTTTACCCTGGTGAACGCCAGCGGTCGTCGTCTCGACATCAACGGCCAGATCTTGGCCGATGGCGGCGACATCGCCGTCACCCACAACAACCGCCTTGATGTCCGCACCACCGGTGCGGTGGTCAGCGGCGGCGGCGACGTTGACCTGACGGCTACTGGCAACAACTTCTTGTACGCCAACGGCCTGGTCGATGCGCGTGGTACCGCCGGCAACGGCGACGTGACCCTCAGTTCGGGTTCCGACATTCAGATGACCGCAGCCACCAGCCGCATTCATGCGGGTCTGCTGACCCTCAACTCGGGTAACAACGTCAGTCAGTCCGCCACCGGCAGCATCAATGCCGACCAGCTGGCCGGCACGGTTGATAAAACCATCACCCTGAATGGCACCACCAACACCATCCGCCAGCTGGGCAACATCACCACCGGCGCGCACCCGATCGCCAGCATCCTGGGCGGCTTTAGCTTGCAGAACACCACCGACACCACCGTGGTCGGCAACGTTCTCGGCGGCGGCGGTAATATTACGCTGAACAACACCGGCAACGTCGATCTGGCCAGCGGCAGCAGCCTCGATGCCGAGGGGGGTAATATCAACGTTAACCAATCCGGCATCTTGTCGTCGGCGGCTGATACGCTGAAAACCACCGGCACGGGGGTAATTAATATCACCCAGCGCCAGGGTGGGTCGATCGACCAGGCTGTGAATGCCTTTGCCAATAGCGGCACGGGTCTGAATACCCTGACCGTCGAGGCGGGTACCTATGCCGGTAACATCGCCATCTCTGACTCGAATGTGGCTCTTAACGGCGCACAACGCGGCGTCGATGCCCGCGATGGTCGCGCCGGCGCTATCGAAAGCATTGTCCAGGGTTACATCCTGACCGCCAATAACGTCGATGGCCTGACCATTGATGGTTTCACCATCCAAAACCAGGGCCAGACCGTGGCAGCCTATGGCGGCAAGGGCAGCATCAACCTCAACAGCGACAACACCAATATCGCCCTGCTGAATAACATCTTCGCCGGCCAGGATGCCGGTGGCGCGGATTACCGCAGCGGCATCGTCACCTCTTCGGGTGGCGGCGCGGATGTGCTGATCGCCAATAACCGCTTCAGCGATCTGCGCTATGGCGTCTATGCCAACCCGGCCGCCGACGGCCTGGTCATCGAAGACAACGTCTTCACCGGCAACAACTATGGCGTCGTGGCCGATGGCGTGGCCAGCCTTGATCTCAACCGCAACGTGATTGACGCCACACTGGCGGGTGTGGTGCTGAGCGGCTCTTCGACCAATGTGACTCTCACGGATAACCAGATCTCGGGTGCGGCCATTGGTCTGTCGACCCGTGGCGGTGATGTGGGCTTGGTAAACTTGAACAGCAACACTTTCACCAACAACGCAACCGGTGCCCGTTTTGAAAGCGGCCTGGTGGATCTGGGTGGGGCTGGTAACTTCAACACCTTCACCGGCGGCGATATCGGCATTCAGCTGAACCCCACTGGCCTGGTCGAGAGAATGCAACTGGCCAATGACTCGCTGGGCTATACCCGCTTTGCCGGTCAGACCGCCTATTACGTCCGTCTCGATAACGGTGCCTATTTCATTGGTGGTCGTCCTTTGCAGATTGACGCCCTCAATGTCAGCTTTGATGGTGTCGTACCGGCGGCCTCGACCTTTGGCGACGGTATCCTGACCCTGGCGCAGTTCCGTGCCATCGAAGGCAAACTGTGGGATCTGGATGATGCCGCGGGCCGCGGTCAGATTTTCGCTGGCTTTGTCCCCGGCCTTAATCAGGAAGATCTCTTCCCCAATGGTCTTGGTATCTTCGGCAGCCCCAGCAACGGCTTCTCGCTGACCATCACCGCCGGTCAAGGTGTGGTGATCGGTCGTGCCACCTCGGCTCAGTCATTGGCCGCGTCCCTGAACGCGCTGGCACCCGCCGCAGGCGGCGAGGATGACGCCGATGCAGACTCTCTGGCCAATATCGAACCCGCCGCCGGTGGTGAAGATGACACCACCACCACCCGCTGCTGGAGCGATTTTGTCAGCAACGCCGGTGTAACCACGGTCGAGTATAACTCGACCGGTTCGATGGCCGATGCGATGAGCGCGGAAGAAGGCTGTTCTATCTAAATAACGACGATACTTATGTCTTAAAAGAATGGTGAGCGGCTGTATCCAGCCCTCACCATTTTTTTATTCAACCACCGTGTTTTGGCGGCCATGCAGCAAATAAAACAAATGCAGCGTCACCGCCACCCCCAAAAGAGGGGCGGCCAGATTGATGACCGGAATGGTCGCCATAAAGCTGATGCAGATACCGGTCAGCAGGATGGAGCCAAAATTGTCTTTGCGCAGCTTTTCCGTGGCGGCTGGGTCAAGGCGTCGGCCCGCGGCCATGCGAAAAAACTGCGTGCCCAGCAAATAGCCATTCAGGCCATAGTAAAACACCAGCCCCAGGACAGGCACAATCAGCACCGGCAGGCAGATGACATTGAGGGCAACGGCTTTCAACGTGAATAAAACATCCGCCCCCAGCGTTGGCCAGAAAGGCTGTTCCGCCTTGGGTAACTGCGGGTAATCAGCTTCATCAATAATCTCGGCCATCTGTTCGTCGAAAAAACT
>JAIXUW010000090.1 GCA_027483355.1 Alphaproteobacteria bacterium | reverse complement strand
GCACCTTGCTGCGTCAGCCCCGAATTCGACCCCACAGGGGCAGGTGCGCCAGGAGAGCCGGGTAAATGACTTGCAGCGAGCTGAACGGCGGTGCCAGGGCTGGTGCTGCCACCTCCAACCTTTTTCACCACGGTTGTTGCGGCAGGCGTGGGCGCTGGCGCAGACTCCTCTTCAGTCTCCGTCTGTTTTCGTGTGCGCCCACCAGTCTGCTTTCTCCGTTTCCGCGTGCCTCCTCCACTGGCCTCCGTGGCGGCATCCCCCGTGAGCTGAATCTGCTTAATATTGGGGTCGGCTGATGCCATTTCTTTAGAGGAACATTTGTTCGTGTCATGGAAGGCCGCGAGAGCCGCCTAAGGAACCTTCACTTTAGAAACTAGGCCCCCGCGCAGGCAAAAATTGCTGCCATGCATCCTGCGTCCAGCACTACTAAAGATAGTATGGCTCATTCTGCGACAACGGTGCCGTCCTATCGGCATGTGCTGGACCTCTATTTCAAGCAGGCGGAGGGTCGTCAAATCGTTGCCCACCAGTTGGAATCGTTCAATCATTTCATGGACATTGATATCCCTGAAATCGTTAAACAAGTCAACCCGCTCATTGTGCGCGGCTCTCCAGAGATTCCTCTCTCAGGTCCGCGCTCCGCACTTGCGTCGGCCACGGGCCTTTCCACGTCGGCTGCCAATGCACTGATGGGGCGCACGACGGAGGCGGTGGCTGCGTCGGCGGCACGGCATGAGTATGAGATTGCTCTGTTCTTCGAGAATGTGTCGCTGCGCAAGCCGACGATCTTCGAGAATAACGGTGCAATTCTGCCCATGATGCCGAACGACGCCCGCACGCGGAACCTCACCTACGCCAGCCCGCTGTTTGTGGATGTGCGCATTCGCACGACCTTCATCGACAATACGAAGGGCGGTGAGCGACAGATGCGGGAGCGCCTGTTTCCTAATGTGCATCTCGGCAAGATTCCCGTTATGGTCGGCTCTAAGTACTGCCTCCTCCACGACCAGAAGCATATTACGCCGCTGACTCTTGGCGAGTGTGCGGAGGACTACGGTGGCTACTTCATCATCGGCGGCGGTGAGCGTGTGATTATCAGCCAGGAGCGGATGGCGGCGAACCGGCCGGTGGTCTTTCGCAACAATCGGAACCCTGCAAAGGAGGTGGAGGTGATTGAGGTGAAGTCCATCGGCCCTGATAACGACCAGGTGCCGAAGTCGAACGCGGTGAAAATCATGTATCACCCGAAGAACGCGCAGATTCATCTGCTGCGCGCAACGATGCCGCGCGTGAAGACGGACATTCCGCTGTGGATTCTGTTCCGGGCGCTCGGCGTGACATGTGACCGCGAGATTTGCGAGCTGATTGTCGGCCCCGAGGGTGATTCCACCTATGATGGACTGCTGGCGGAGTCGATTGCTGAGGCGGCCGAGTGCCGCACACGGGAGGCTGCGCTGGCATGGATGAGCACACATGTGAACTCGTGGAGCAGCCGCACAACCCGTCAGATGAAGATTGAGGATATTCTCAGCCTCGAGCTCTTCCCCCACATTGGCCTCACGCCCGAATTCAACTACGCGAAGGCATGCTTCTTGGCACACATGACTCGAAAGGTGATGTGGGTGGCCAGCGCACGAATGCCGAACGACGACCGTGACGCCTACCCGAACAAGCTGGTGGACCTCCCTGGATTTCTGCTGGCGAATCTGTTCCGCACCTACTTCACGACGAAGATGATTAAGGATATCCGGTCATCTCTGGCGAAGGAGATTCACGGCGGCGGCTGGCGCGCGAGCGGCAGCTTCGAGGAGATTGTGAATATCAGCAACATCAACAAGGTCATCAAGTCGGTGATTCTCGAGGTCGGTCTGAAGACGAGTCTTGCCACGGGTAACTTCGGCTCGGCGAAGATTGGCGGTCCGAGCAAGATTGGTGTGAGCCAGGTGCTGAACCGCCTGAACTACATCGCGGGCCTGTCGCATCTGCGGCGGATTTCGACGCCGATTGAGAAGACGGGCAAGCTGGTGGCACCGCGCAAGCTCCACAACACGCAGTGGGGTTATATCTGCCCGAGCGAGACTCCAGAGGGTCACTCGGTTGGCGTGGTGAAGAACATGTCGTCGACGGCGATTGTTAGCATCTACAGCAATGCGAAGACTGTAAAGGAGTATATTGACACGCTCGGCACACTGCGGGCGCTGGAGACGACGCCGGTGGCTGAGAAGCATGCGAGCACGCGCGTCTTCCTGAACGGCGCCTGGATTGGCACGGTGTCTGTGGACGATACCCCGCGCACACTGGAGGCGCTGCGGAAGGCGAAGCGGTGCGGGCGCATTCACGTTCAGACGGGTATCATCTGGAAGCCGGCGCTGCGGGAGATTTGGATGTCGACGGAGGCGGGGCGCATGCTGCGGCCCCTGTTCGTGGCGGCAGCACTGCGGGAGATTGCGCGAGATGGGAGTGGCCGTATGGCGGAGGAGGTGGCGGCAATTCCGAACTGGGAGCAGCTGATTCTGTGGGAGACTCCTGTGGGTCGGCACAACCTGGTAGAGTATATCGACCCGGGTGAGACCGAGGCGTCCTATATTGCTATGCGCGCGGAGGACGTGGGTGCAAAGCCTGAGGAGGGCTACACGCACGCGGAGATTCATCCCAGCACGGCGCTGGGCACGCTGGCGAGCAACATCCCCTTTCCAGACCACAACCAGTCGCCCCGTAACTCCTATCAGGCGGCGATGGGGAAGCAGGCGATGGGCATGTATGCGCTCAACTTCCGCGAGCGCTACGATGCCCTGGCGCATCTGCTCTGCTATCCACAGGTGCCGTTCGTGTCACCATTCATGTCGCGCTTCTATGGTGCACAGACAATGCCGAGTGGCCAGAATATCGTGGTGGCCATCATGACCTACACGGGCTACAATCAGGAGGATTCCATCATGATTAACCGTGGTGCGCTCGACAGGGGCCTGTTCCGGTCCATCTTCTACCGCACCTACAAGGACGAGGAGCGCAAGAATCAGAGCAGCGGTGAGGAGGAGCGGTTCGCGAAGCCGGACCCGGCGCTGACGAAGCAGATGAAGAACGCGAACTACAGCAAGCTGGGCGAGGACGGCTTCGTGCCTGAGAACACGTTCGTGGACACGGACGATATCCTCATTGGCAAGTATGTGCCGCTTCGTGTGCCCACGGGTATGGTGATTCCTGCGGGGGCGAAGCGGTTCCGTGACGTGTCGCGCACGATGCGCAACAATGAGACCGGCTGGGTGGACCGCGTGTTCAAGAACCGGAACGGCGAGGGCTACTCGTTCGCGAAGGTGCGTGTGCGCCAGGACCGCATTCCCGAGATTGGCGATAAGTTCTCATCCCGCCACGGCCAGAAGGGCACGTGCGGTATGATTCTGGACCCGGAGGACATGCCTACGACGGCGAGCGGTATGGTGCCTGATATCATCATCAACCCGCACTGCATTCCCAGCCGCATGACGATTGCACAGCTGATGGAGACGCTGCTGGGCAAGATGGGGCGCGAGCTGGGCTGCCTGGGCGATG
>JAIXUW010000041.1 GCA_027483355.1 Alphaproteobacteria bacterium | reverse complement strand
TCTTGCTGCCATTCAATCACCAGAACCCCACCATCCAGCTTAACTGCCGCCCGTAATCCGTTTATAAGACTGCGTCGCATGGCGACCAAAGCACTGGCACAAGCGCCCGAGCCACAGGCGGGGGTGACGCCCACCCCGCGCTCCCAGACACGCACGCGCAGTTGAAACGGCCCCTCCACCTGCATGAACTCGACATTGGTGCGTTCAGGGAACAGGGGATGATTTTCAATCAAGGGGCCATAGCGCTCCAGATCAATCGCCTCGACATTCTCGACCACGAAAACCGCATGGGGGTTACCCATGTTAACCGCCATCGCGGGGGGCAGGCCCGGCATGCCTAAATCCATATTTTCTGTGTTATTTTCGCTTTTTAACGGTATATCCTGCCATTTGAATTTAGGCATCCCCATATCGACGCTGATCATGCCGTCGGACAATTTACGCGCCAGCAGGCGGCCAGCCAGAGTTTCAATGATAACGGTGCCATCCACACTTTCTGGCATCAACAGCCCCGCCACGCAGCGCGTCGCATTGCCGCAAGCCCCCACCTCGCTGCCATCAAAGTTAAATATCTCCATAAAAACAGCAGCATCTGGGACATTTCTGGGCGCACGCAGAACGATCACCATGTCAGCACCAATCCCCATGCGCCGGTCGGTCAGCGCACGGATGCGGTCATGCGTCAGGTTTAATTGGGTCTGGCGCGCATCAAAAACGATGAAATCATTGCCAAGCCCCTGCATTTTGACGAAAAAATTTTTCATATTTTACCTACAGCTAAATTCACTCTATGTTCAGCAAGTTATCCACAGATTTTCACCTAAAACATTGAAATTTTGTAGGAAAATTGCTCATAAGACTTGAAGTTATATTGCAATAACGCACTTCTCGCGCTTATACTCCAGTCAGATTCTAAACCAGTTGGACTATACATCAAAACCCAAGCGAAGGCTCGGGCAGAGATGATCCGTTACAGGACGACCCGTCACCGGGCATTCTGCTCACCGGTATTGTTACGACTAAAGAAAGGACTAAAGGCTTCCAAATGAAAAACTCATTCCTCTATGCCGCTCTTATTGTTCTCGTCTTGGCGGTGATCGCCGTGGGTTACAATAATTATGCCCGCAAGCAAACGGTTGACGAAACCACCGTCACCAGCGAAGAAACGGTTGTCGTCGGTGATACCGCCGACGCCGCTGCTGCTGGCACCGATATTGAGGAAAACGTCGTCGACGAAACGGTCGTCATCGACAATAGCGCCGATACGGATACGGCCGCCCTTGACGAAGCGGCCCCCGCCCCCGAAGCCGGCAGCGAAACCGCCACCCCGGTCGAAACCGGACCCGCCACCGGTGCCGCCATTGTGGCCGCCACCGATGCGGCCGATGAAGCTTCCCCCGCCGCCGATGCCAACGCAAACGCTGACGCCGTAACCCCAGCCACCGACGACCAGAGCCTGCTGGCACCACCGGCCGATCTGCAAATCAACATCGCCGAGATGATGGTCGACCATGTCCTGGGCGATGCCAATGCTCCGGTGACCATCGTTGAATACGCATCCTACACCTGTGCGCATTGCGCCAAATTCGCCAATGAAGTTCTGCCATTGGTCAAAGCGCAATTGATTGACACCGGTAAAGCCAAGCTGATCTTGCGTGAATTCCCGCTGGACAAATTTGCCTTGCAGGCAAGCAAGCTCGCCCGTTGCGCGCCTGGTGATCGTTATCACGACCTGGCCGAAGTTCTCTTCCGCAATCAGGAACGCTGGATTAAAGCAGAAGATCCCGTGCGCGCTCTCAAGCAACTGGGCAGCCTGACCGGCATGGACGAAGACCAAATGGATGCCTGCCTGAACAGCACCGAGCTGGAAAACGCCATCGTCCAGCGCATGCAAGATGCTCAAGGTCGCTACAAAATCAACTCGACCCCCACTTTCGTTTTCAACGACGGGGCCGAGAGTTTTGCCGGCGCCCAAACCATCGAACGTTTTGTTGAAACGGTAGATAAGCTGTCGCAATAAACATTAGCTGCCGTTTAACCGCTAGCCTTTGAGGGTCCAGACCATGGTTCAGTTCAAGAAACTTCGTCTCGTCGGCTTCAAATCCTTCGTCGAACCGACCGAACTTGACATTGGTCAGGGTCTCACCGGCATCGTCGGCCCGAATGGCTGCGGTAAATCCAACCTGGTCGAAGCGCTGCGCTGGGTCATGGGTGAAAACTCGCCCAAGCGCATGCGCTCGTCCGGTATGGATGACGTGATCTTCAGCGGCACCGAAAAACGCCCGCCGCGCAACACGGCCGAAGTCACCCTCAGCCTCGACAACGCTGACCGCACGGCCCCGGCCGAAATCAATGACTCCGACGAACTCGAAGTCAGCCGCAAGATCGAACGCGAAGTCGGCTCCATTTACAAGGTCAACGCCAAGAACGTCCGTATGCGCGATGTGCAGCTGTTGTTTGCAGACTCGTCCATCGGTGCCCATTCCCCCGCCCTCGTCTCGCAGGGGCGCGTCGCTGACATGATTAACGCCAAGCCGACCCAGCGCCGCATGGTCCTCGAAGAAGCGGCCGGTATTTCCGGCCTGCACGCCCGCCGCCACGAAGCGGAATTGAAACTGCGCGCGGCTGAGACCAACCTGACCCGCGTCGAAGACGTGCTGGGCGCCATGAACTCCCAGTTGGAAGGCCTTAAAAAGCAAGCGCGTCAGGCATCACGCTATCGCAATATCTCGGGCAATATTCAAACTGTCGAAGGCTCGCTGCTGTACAAAAAATGGCTGCTCAGCCAGACAGCCGTTGAAAGTGCCATGGGTGCTTTTGAACAGGCCGAAAATATTGTGCGCGAAAAGACTTTGCTGGTAACCGAACTGACCACGCGCCAGACTGAGGCCGCCGCCGATGTACCCGCGCTGCGCCAACGTGAAGCCGAGGCCGCCGCCGGTCTGCAGCGCCTGAAGCTCGCCTACGGCAGCCTAGAGAGCGAAGAACGCCAGGTTCAAGAAGAAACCGAAAAAGCCAAAAGCCTGCTGCAACAATTCTCGGCCGACGTTGGCCACGAACAGACGCAAGATCAGGAAGCCGCCGCTACTCAAGAAAACTTGCGCGCAGAACTATCAACTCTTGAATCAGAAGCTGCCAATCAGGAAGAGCGTGAAGCTGAAGCCCGCATTCTGCGCGATGAAGCGCAGCAAGCGGTTGAAAAAACCGAAACCGTTTTGTCCGAACGCACGCAGGATATCGCCAACGTCGAGGCCGCGCGTGGTGCGGCTGAACGCCAGATTGCCGATCTTGACCGTCGCCTGCAGTATCAGCAATCGCGCAAAGATCAGCAAAGCCGTGATTACGATCAACTGGTCGCCAATACGCCCGCCAAGGCCGAACTGGAACAAATCGACCTGCAGATCCAAGATGCCGAAGCTACCTATCAAAACGCCCGTGAAACTGCCGATGCCAACGAACTGACCCGCGCTGATGCCGACCGCAGCGCCCAGGAAACCGCGGATGCACTGCAATCGTCGCAGCGTGTCGTCACCCAATTGACCGCCGAGGCGGATGCGCTCCGCCGCGTATTAAAAAATCAACAAGAAGGCTATGCGCCGGTTATTGATCAACTGGCTGTCAACAGTGGCCTTGAAAAGGCGCTGGCCGTGGCCCTGGGCGACGATCTGCAAGCAGCCCTTGATGGTGACGCGCCGATCTATTGGCGTGAATTGCCCAATAACGCAACCCTGCCAGCCCTACCAAATGGCGCCGCGCCTCTCGCCCGTTTCGTCACGGGCCCGGCCGCACTGTCGCGTGCGCTGACCCAGATTGGCGTCGTTGAAACGGGGGCCGAGGCCGAAGCGCTGATGAGCGCCCTGCAGCCGGGCCAATGTCTGGTCACCCGTGATGGTGGCGCTTGGCGCTGGGATGGTCTGGTGGTGACACCTGCCGCCGAGAATGCCGAAGCCATTCGTCTGGAACAAAAAAACCGTTTAGTCGACCTTGAAGGCCAGATCATCGACGCCACCGCTTTGCTGGATACCGCTCGTACTGCCGCCGATGCTGCCCGCAGCAACCGCCAGCAAGCCATCGAAGCTGTTAACACGGTCCGCCAAAGCCTGCGTCAGGCCGAAGAAACCCTCAACGGTCTACGCCGCCGCCACAGCCAATTGACCCAGCAACTGAGCGACGTCACCGCGCGTCTGTCCTCACTCACGACAGCGATCGAAACCGCCCAAGGCGAAATCGAGACGCTGACCGCCCAGCTGGATGAAGCCCGCAGCGCCTTTGCAGCCCTGCCCGATACGGCCGATGGTCGCGCCGAAATTGCGCAACTGAAAGTCACCATGGCGGAACAGCGGCAAACCCTGGCCGACAGCCAGGCGCTCTATGCCGATATCTCGCGCACCGGTGAAAACCGCGCACGGCGCATCACGCAGATCAGCCAGGATCTTTCCTCGTGGGATCAGCGCCGTGAACGCATCACCCTGCGCCTGATCGACCTGCAAGACCGCATTGAACAAGCACAAAAAGTGATTGACCGCCTGGCCGAACGCCCCGCCCAGATCGAGCAGGAAAAACAAAGCCTGATGAACGGCATCGCCGATGCCGAACAAAAACGCCAGAACGCGGCGGATACCCTGCAGACAGCCGAGAACGCCGCCAACGAAGTCAGCCGCGCCCTGCGCGAGGCCGACGGCGCCTTGGCCGATGCCCGTGAAGCCCGCGCCATGGCCCAGGCTGCGGTCAGCACCAGCCAGCATACCCAAACCGGTATCGAAGCGGTGATCGCCGAAAAATTCGCCTGCGCCCCCGAAGCATTACTGCCGCGTCTCGAACTGCAAGCGGATCAGCTCGAAGATGTCGACACACTGCAAAGCCGTCTGGAAAGACTGGTGCGCGAGCGCGACAATATGGGACCCGTCAACTTACGCGCCGAAGTCGAAAGTCAGGAAATCACCGACAAGATGACGTCGATGGAAACCGAGCGTGACGATCTGGTGGCTGCTATCGAAAAACTGCGCGAAGGCATCAACCGCCTTAATAAAGAAGCGCGCGAGCGTCTGCTGACCGCCTTTGATGAAGTCAACGGCCACTTCCAGACCCTGTTTACACGCCTGTTCAACGGTGGTTCGGCCTATCTGAAATTGATCGAAGCGGAAGACCCACTGGAATCGGGCCTGGAAATCTATGCGCAGCCGCCTGGCAAGAAAACCTCGATTTTGTCTTTGCTGTCGGGGGGTGAACAAACTCTTACCTCCATTGCCCTCATCTTTGGCATGTTCCTGACCAACCCCGCCCCCATCTGCGTGCTGGACGAGGTTGACGCCCCGCTGGATGAAAGCAACGTCGACCGCTATTGCACGCTGCTCGAAGATCTCGCGCGCGATGGCAAGACCCGCTTTATCGTCATCACCCACCATCGCATGACGATGGCACGTATGGACCGCCTCTATGGCGTTACCATGAGCGAGCGCGGGGTGTCGCAGCTGGTCTCGGTTGACCTGAAACAGCAGGAATTCGACCTCGAGCAAAAGGCCGCCTGACGATGAAAATATGGTTTGTCTTGTGCTTTGCGCTGGCCTTGATGTTCGCGGCGGTTGCACCGTTACAGGCCCAAACAGACCGCCCCGCTGAGGCCGGCGCCGTACCTGCCACTCCAGTTATCGAAAGCACGGAAAAACGTGATCATCGTCAGGTCGTCTGCGTCATCACCGGCAAAGTGACCGGTATGCAGGCGGTTGAGAAAACACCCTGGAGCGATGGCACCCCTTCAACCATCACCATCACCGAAGTCCATTTATCGGTGGCTACCGACAGCCGTAAGCCACAGCGCGCCGGCGTTGCCGCCGCCGACTGTCCCATGCCGGATAATGGGGGCCAGGTGTATAAGCTCTGCTCGCCCACCCAGGTAAAATTGGGCGACCGCATCGTCGGTACCGAGGGTCTGGCCACCGGTTCTGAAAGCGCGCTGGGCTGTCTGTTTGATGTGATCGTCGTTCCGGACGTTGCCGCCACGCCCTGAGTACGCCCCACGTAGCTGGCGCATCGACTGTTTTAACGGTATCCTGACGCCATGTTTGAAAATCTTCTCACTTTTGATTTTAGTATTCTGCAACAAGGCTACGTGCTACCCGCTGTGGCGCTGCTGGTTGCCTGCCTGATTTTTCTACCCACCCTTGAACGCTTTGACGTCTCACCCATATTGGGGTATCTGATCGCGGGCTTGCTGATCGGGCCTTCTGGCCTTGATATGCTCCATCACAGTGATGCTCTGGAGACTTTGGCCGATCTTGGCGTGGTTTTTCTGCTCTTTATCATCGGCCTCAATATCTCCTGGGCGCATTTCCGCGAGATACGGCCGCTGATCCTGCGTATTGGCCTGCCGCAGATTATCCTCACGGGTATTGCCGTCGCTGCCATGGCCGCATTGTGGGATCATAGCCTTGCTCTCATCGCCCTGCTGGGACTTAGTTTTGCGCTGTCATCTACGGCGATGATCTCGCAATATCTACTGCAAAATGACCTATTGAAAACGAACCGCGGCAAACTGGTGATGGCCATTTTGTTGGCGCAGGATCTGGCCGTGCCGGTCATCTTGATCATGGCCAGCGCCCTCGGCCAGAGCGCTGACGAAAATTGGACGGCCATCGCCATAGCACTGGTCGTCAAGGCCATCATCGCGGTGGGGCTGGTGATTGCGCTCGCGCGTTATGCGCTGCGCCCCCTACATCATACCCTGCATAAACGTACCAAAACGCAGGAAATTACGGTGGGTCTTACCTTTCTTGCTATTCTATTATCAGCGACGTTGACCAGTATGGCGGGCCTTTCAAAAGAGCTGGGCGCTTTTCTGGCCGGGCTGATGCTGGCCGATAGCGGTTTTCAGGACCGCATCCACCGCGACATCCGGCCTTTCCAAGGCCTTTTACTGGGGCTTTTCTTTATTACCGTGGGGATGCAAATTGATATTCGCGAAGTCATAAGCGATATCGGCTGGCTGTTCGCGGCGGTGGCGGGGCTTTTTCTGTGCAAGGCCGCTCTTGTCACTTTCATTTGCCGCACGGCGGGTATGACCTGGATGCGGGGGTTATCGACCGGCGTTCTACTGGCCCAGGGCAGCGAATTTGTTTTTGTGATTATCGCTGCCGCCATGGCGTCTGGTTTAATGCCGTCTAACGTTGCCCAATTCATGCTGCTGGTAACGGCACTCAGTATGCTCTGCACACCGCTTTATATCATCCTGTCCGAAAAGCTGGAAAAGCACTCTAAAAGCAAGAAACCCTCATGAACACGATCGTTTGCGCTCTTTATCACTTCGCCCGTATTGATGACCCGGCGGCCCTGCAGGGCAAGTTACAGCCTTTATGCGATCAGCAGGCCATTCTAGGCACACTCCTCCTCGCACACGAGGGCATCAACGGCACCATCGCCGGCAGCCGGACCGGCATCAATACCGTACTAAACTTTATTCGCAGTCAGCCCGGTCTTGCCGCCCTAGAGCACAAAGAAAGCCTGGCCGATGGGCAGCCGTTTTATCGCATGAAGGTGCGTATCAAAAAAGAAATCGTCACCATGGGTATCCCCGACGTGGACCCCAGCGACGTAGTGGGCACTTACGTGACACCGCAGGATTGGAACACGGTGATCAGCGACCCCGAGACCATCGTCATCGATACCCGCAACGATTACGAAGTACGCATCGGCACCTTTAAAAACGCCATCGACCCGCAAACGCAAAGCTTTCGCCAATTCCCCAACTATGTACAAGCGCATTACGACCCCGGCAAACATAAAAAAGTGGCGATGTTTTGTACCGGCGGTATCCGCTGCGAAAAAGCCTCGGCGTATATGAAGAAGCTTGGGTTTGAAGAGGTCTATCACCTCAAAGGCGGCATTTTAAAATATCTGGAAGAAGTCCCCGCCGAACAAAGTCTTTGGCAAGGCGAATGCTTTGTCTTCGATCAGCGCGTCTCGGTCAAGCACGGACTTGAGATCGGTGATTACGTGCTCTGCCCGTCCTGCCGCCACCCCATCAGTGAAACCGACCGGCAAAGCGCACTCTACGAAGAAGGTGTCGCCTGCCCCGTTTGCGCTGAAAATCTGAGCGATGAAAAACGCGCTGCCGGACGCGAACGGCAAAAACAGATCAAGCTGGCCGAAGCCCGCGGTGAAAGACACATCGGCGCCCGCTATAACGGTGAACCGGAAAGTTAAGGTTTATTTCTGAAAGCCTGGCGCTGGCCGGATCTCGATAATTTCAATACGCGCGGGATCCCAGACGTTGTTGTGCAGATAAGGCTCAGCCGCCAGCAGCGTCTCAATCTCCTCACGCGTCATATCCAGCGCCATCATGGAGCCGGTAAGCTCGCCCTTGTCATTCAGCAGTGCCGCCGCATAAAGCACCTTGCCGGCGTCCTTGAAAGCGGCCAGAGCCGCCAGATGTTTTTCGCGCACTTCCATGCGACGCGCCAAAGCATCAGGCAAGTCGTGCGCTTTGAGGAGAAAAGGCATGGATTATTCTCCGGCCATAGCATGACCATTGGCAATTTCGTCGAAAACATCTTTGCGTGGCATACCCACAAAGTTATAACCGCAATCGACATAGTGATTTTCGCCGGTGACGGCCGAGGACAGGTCGCTCAGGAAATACAGCGCTGTATTACCTAGCTCATCCAATGTCACCGCGCGTTTCAGCGGGCTTGCCTTGGTGATAAATTTAAACGTATGCCGCGCGTCACCAATAACAGCACCGGCCAAGGTCCGCATCGGGCCTGCCGAGATCGAATTGACGCGGATATTATCGCGACCCAAATCCATGGCAAGGTACCGTACCGATGCCTCAAGTGCAGCTTTAGCAACGCCCATAACATTGTAATTGGGCATGACACGCTCAGAGCCCAGATAGGTAAGCGTGATCAGGCTGCCGCCGTCCTTCATCAGTTTACGCGCACGACGGGCAACCGAAGTGAAGGTAAAGCAAGAGACGTGCATGGACGTTAAAAAGTTTTGCAGGGTCGTATCGCAATAATCGCCCTTGAGTTCGTTCTTATCCGAATAGGCAATCGAATGCACGACGAAATCAAGCTTGCCCCAAGTTTTTTCGATATCGGCAAAAACGCGGTCAAGGTCGTCTTCCTTAGAGGCATCGCATTGGATGACCTGCTTCGCGCCAATGCCCTCGGCGAGGGGGCGCAGACGCTTACCGAAAGCTTCATCCTGATAGGTGAAAGCAAGTTCCGCGCCATTGGCGTGCAACGTCTGGGCAATACCCCAGGCGATGGATTTCTCGTTGGCGACACCCATAATCAGGCCACGCTTGCCCTGCATCAGGTTGGTGGCTGGTTGTACAGTCATTACTCATACCTCGAAAAGGCCAGCGTGCTGTTGGTGCCGCCAAAGCCGAAAGAATTGGAAAGAACATTGTCCAAACGTACATCATCCAAACGCTTGGTCACCAGTGGCATATCACCCACTTCTGGATCAGGCGTTTCCACGTTGGCCGATGCGGCGATGAAGTTATTTTGCATCATCAAGAGACTGTAAATCGCCTCTTGTACACCGGTCGCCCCCAGCGAATGGCCGGTCAGCGATTTGGTTGACGAAAACTTGGGTGCATTGGTGCCGAAGACTTCGCGCATCGCCTGGAGTTCAGCCACATCACCCACCGGCGTCGAGGTGCCGTGGGTATTGATGTAATCGACCGGACCTCTCAAGGTCGCAATCGCCTGCTGCATGCAACGCTTGGCACCCTCGCCCGAAGGCGCCACCATATCATAGCCATCCGACGTGGCACCGTAACCCGTCAGCTCCGCATAGATTTTCGCACCACGCGCCTTGGCGTGTTCGAGTTCTTCGAGAACCAGAACGCCGCCACCACCTGCGATAACGAAACCATCCCGGTTGCTGTCATAGGCGCGACTGGCCTTGGTAGGCTCGTGGTTATATTTGGAAGACAAGGCGCCCATGGCATCGAATAGCACAGTCAGTGTCCAGTCGAGTTCTTCGCCGCCGCCGGCAAACATCACATCTTGTTTACCCCATTGAATAAGTTCCGCCGCATTACCGATGCAATGCGCCGAGGTGGCACAGGCGGACGTGATCGAGTAATTGACGCCCTTGATTTTAAACGGCGTCGCCAGCGTCGCTGAATTGGTCGAGGACATGCAGCGCGGCACCATGTAAGGCCCAATCCGCTTGGGCCCTTTTTCGCGGCTGACGTCGAAAGATTCCAGCAGGTTTTTGGTGGATGGCCCACCCGACCCCATGATCAGACCGGAACGCTCATTACTGACGTCTTTTTCTTCCAAGCCCGCATCAGCAATCGCCTGTTGCATAGCGATGTAGTTATAGGCAGCCCCATCACCCATGAAACGCAGCAAGCGGCGGTCGATACTAGCCTCGAGGTCGATATTCGGCTGGCCGTGGACATGGCTGCGAAAACCCATCTCGGCATATTTCGCCGCATGGACAATACCCGATTTGCCATCTTTCAGGCTTTGGGTGACTTCAGCGGGGGAATTACCGATGCAGGAGACAATACCCATACCGGTGACAACAACACGTCTCATGATGATCACACTCTTTTAATTAAAGTGAACGAGGGTTTTCGAACAAGCCTACTTTCAGGTCATTGCATTCATAAATGACCTTGCCATCGACTTCGACGACACCATCGCCAATACCCAAAATCAACTTACGGTTGATGATGCGCTTGATATTGACGCGGTAGGTGACTTTTTTTGATTCCGGCAAGACCTGGCCGGTGAATTTGACTTCACCCACGCCCAGCGCCCGGCCCGAGCCCTGCGCACCCGTCCAGCCCAGATAAAAGCCCAACAGCTGCCAGACAGCGTCAAGCCCCAGACAGCCCGGCATAACCGGATCACCTTCGAAATGGCAGCCAAAGAACCACAGGTCGGGTTTCACATCGAATTCAGCAACGATTTCACCCTTACCATGCGTGCCGCCCTCCAGCGAGACATGGGTGATGCGATCGAACATCAACATCGGCGGCAGCGGCAGCTGTGCGTTGCCAGGGCCAAACAACTGGCCTTTGCCGCAGGCAATCAGGTCTTCGTAGGAATACTTGTTTTTAGGTTGATGCGTCATCGTGTTATCCATTCTCGTTGAAGTACCAGCTGTCGTCGGTGTCATGAATATCTTCTCCTTGGCAGGTCAAAAACATTACAGGTGAACGCACATCATATGGTGGCGGTTTCACGATAGCGCGCGCCCAGAATCAGGCCGGTTTTCGCCAGCGATTTTGCAATAGTCGGGTGGATATGTCCAATTTCTTCCAGCGTAATGACTGCCACCAGCCGCCCCGCCGCCTTGGCCACGGCCACAGACCGGCCAAGCGGGTCATCGAGACCAATCAGATCAAAAAACTCGTCGATCTGAGGGCGCAGGCGCGCCAGATAATCGGGGATTTTTTCGGTGGCGGTATCATTGGCGGGGGCAAGCCCGCCCCAGTTGCGCTGCCCCGGCGTGCCATGGCGCAAAGACTCGCGCACCATCACATTCTCCAGATGCTTTTCGGCTTCGAGCGGTAAAACCATCGCCGTTTCCGACCGGGCAAAGTAAAACCCTGCCGCCGCCGCCACCGCCACCAGCGCGTCGGCAGGGGCGTTTTCATGTTCGGAGATAAACTGTTCGATGATGATGTCGCAGAAATCCTGGGTCGCCATTTCATAGGTCAGCGAGGCGATGACGGTTTCGATCAACAACCGCAGCGTACGGTCACGCCCATAGCCCAGCTTTTCAAACACGGGCAGATCGTTCAACACCAGCGCGATGGCAATCTCATGCACATCATCCAGCGACTTGGGCAGCTTTTTAGCAATACTGCGCGCCAAATGGCGGCCCAGCTCGGTGTCGTGATCAATATCATAGGCCAGTGGCAGCAGGGAATTTTCGCCGTCGTTGTCTTCGGGGTCGGTCTGCAGCAAATCGGCAATGCGATGAAAGGCCTGTTCCATCACCACATCCGGCTCGTCATATTCAATCAACGTTTCGGTCAGCATACCGGCATAAACGCAGATGGTACGGATCATGCGCAGTTTGTCGTCTTCGTCCTTGATCAGCGTGACGATACGCTCGTGCACGGCACGGGCTTCTTCTTTGATCTTTTGCTGGCTGTCTGCGGTTGTCACATCAATCCCTGAACTGTTCGTCGGGATAAACACCCCACAGGTTATCGCGGCGGGCCCATCCGCTAAAGCCGCCGACGGCGATTTCGCACCAGTCTTCACGGCAGGTCTCAAGGGCTGCCACTACCCCGGGCTCCAGGCGCACCACGGGCCGCGCGTCTTCTTCGGGTTTGCGCAAGATGGTTTGTGTGGCCCCGGTGAGGATGACGCTACGCCGGCCGGACAGCATGCTTTTATGCACCCAGCCCTCATCACCCTCGCGGTCACGCACCTGCCGCCAGACGTCAAATTCGCGGATAACCTCAACCGGCAACCCCTGCTTGCGCACCACCAGGCGAATGGGATAGCGAATGCCGGGGCCGGTGCGTAAGTTAACTTCATTAGGCGCCAAGGTCACAAAGCGCGGCACCGGCAAGGGCTGGGTGCCTTCGGGCAGCATGGTTTTGGTGGGGGCTTCAACGGCGGGGGGAGCTTCTTGTGTAGCCGCTTCTTGGGCAAAGGCTGGCAGGCCAAAAACCAGCGCCACCACGAGAACGGCGGCCGCCACGATACTATTCAAAGAAAAACAGTGGCGTTGGCGTTGCTGCATCCCGGTCTTGCATATCCTGTTTTGGGCCGTTTTGGCGGCGAAAGCTTGAAAAGAGGTGTCAGCATAGGCATAAAGCCGCCCTGCTCCAACCCCTAATTTACGCCATTTATGAATTGACATAAGCGTTGGTTTTCTTTAGGGATAACAGCATGAAACCAAGCACTTCACCAGTCTCCCCGCGGGGCCCGTCCCGCCGCGTCTCTGTCGCCCCCATGATGGGCTGGACGGATCGTCATGACCGCTATTTTATGCGGCAGATCACGCCCAACAGTCTTCTCTATACGGTGATGATCACCACAGGGGCGCTGACCTATGGCCAGAAGTTCGAGGTGCTTGATTTTGATCCGGCCGAACACCCGGTCGCGCTGCAACTGGGCGGGTCCGATCCCAAGGAGCTTGCCACCTGTATGGGCTTTGCCCGCAAGTGGGGCTATGACGAAGTGAACCTCAATTGCGGCTGCCCCAGCGAACGGGTGCAAAAAGGCCAGTTTGGCGCTTGTCTGATGGCCGCCCCTGCCCTGGTGGCCGATTGCATCGACGCCATGAAGCAGGCAGATCCCGAAATGCCCGTCACCATCAAAACCCGTATCGGTATTGATGATCAGGACAGTTATCAGTTTTTACTCGATTTCGTTGGCCCCGCCGCCGAGAAAGGCTGCGCGACTTTTATCATCCATGCCCGCAAAGCCATTCTGGGCGGGCTATCCCCGGCGGAGAACCGCACCATCCCGCCCCTCAATTATGAAACCGCTTACCGCCTTAAGCGCGATTTCCCGCAGCTGGAGATTATCCTCAACGGCGGCCTTAAAACCATTCCTGCTATTCAAGAAGCGCTGCAACACGTCGATGGCGTTATGATCGGCCGCGAAGCCTATAGCAACCCGTGGTTTATGCGCGCGATTGAAAGTGAAATTTTCGGCACTACGGAAACGCTGACGCGCGAAGATATCGTCGCCCGCATGATGCCCTATATCGCGGGGCAACTGGCCCGGGGTACCCCGCTCAAAGACATCACCCGGCATATCCTCGGCCTCTATCAGGGCTGCTATGGCGCGCGGGGCTGGCGGCGTCTCCTGAGTACCGAGGCCTACAAGCCGGGCGCCGGGCTGGAAGTAGTCGAGGCCGCCCTCGCCCTCATCACCCAAAGCCGCCGTCAGGCCGCCTGAAACAGCTTTCAAGCCGCTGAAATTAATAACTGTTTCTTTGTAATCGCGCTTGCTATACTTGTCCGCGCATATATATGGGGGATAAATCAGGGATGCAACCCGGCTGGACAAGGCTGAAACGCGACGAGGCGCATCAGGTACTCGATCACCTGAGCGGCCACCGCGATGCCATTGTCTTTTCACGCGAAGCAACCGAAGTCGCCTGCCGCGATCTGCCCTTTTATTCGACCTACCGCCTCTACCGCCTGATCAATTACGCCACCATGCCGACCTTCAGCATGATGTACCTCAGCAACGGACAGGACTTCGTCACCGTCGACGGCACCGCCAACCCCATCTATGCCATCAATGCCAGAGACCCCATCCGCCTGACCATGGATCGCGTCATCCCCTATCTCGATTTCTTCTTCTCGAATGTGCAGGGCAGCGAGGGGGACATTTTCCTCATCAAAGACCCGCAGACCATGCCGTTTCTGGCCTCCCTCAGCGAAGCGCAGAAGCAAACCCTGATCAGCAACTTTCGCCCGCTGGATATTATTCCCGATATCGACAAGGGCATCTTTCGCGTCAGCGGCACCCTCTACTACGGCGGCGGTCTGATTGCCTCGACCATTGCCGCCATGACCGATGGCCGCCTGTCTTTTGAAAGTCAGCAACTTTTAATGACCGGCATTCACTTCCCCTACAGCCCCTATAGCCAATCGTGGCTGGAAAGCTAGGAGCGCCCGACCACATGGCCGTCACCCCCCGCCTCGATGATGTCCTGAAACCCGGCAAGCCCTTGCCGCCGGATGAGCTGATGATCGCCAAAGGGCTGGAGATTTTGAATTACAGCCCGCACGGGCAGCAGTTGGTGAACAGCGTCGCGGCGGAAAAGATCGCCATTGCCATCATGGCCACGCCCCAGCCCGTCACCTATCTGCCCGATACCCGCAAGGCCTATGTCGGCTTTAACCGCAACAACCCGGTCAGCCCCTCGCGGTTTGTGCTGATGCTGGCCTATGTCCTGCGCGAAGCCCAGCAAGAGCTGATGAACGTCAAAAAGCCCCCCCTGCATGCCGCGCAAGAGGAACACATCCAAACGGCGCTCCGCAAAGAGGAAGACAAATTGTGGTATATATGCACCGTTGCCGATGAGCTGAATAGCCTTGATATGTTTACAGAATACAAATTTCTTGACGAGTTACGAAAAATGGGTCATCATGAAGCCATAGATCTGTATCTTAAGCAGAAATAAGGGGGAATGAGGGAACATGGTTGCAATCAGAGATAATGCCGATAACGGTGTGCTGGGTAATGATACCAAGCAAAGCATCTTTAAAATGGTTGTCAGTGGCCTGGCCGCGGCCGCCACTTTCGCCACCCGCATGATGCAAGAAGCCGGACGCAAACCGCAGCAACCCTCGAATCAGGCACCAAAAGCCTAATCCATTTGTATTTAAGTTGATTGAAGGCTTTTTTACCCACTATGGATAACCAAAAGGCCGTGTTTAGGCCTGTCCTACCCATTGATTTCAAAAGATAAAGTGAAAAGCGGTACCCCAGGTGCCGCTTTTTTCAATTGATCTCTTGTAGGGGGAACTATTGTTTCGTATTGTTGGTTGGTAAGGTAAGATAATTTCTAAACTTCTGACTGCACAAGGATGAAAGAAATGAAAGAACAAGTACAGCAACAAGCTTTGCACACCTTTGGATTTGCCGCGACGGAAGCCGCGCAGAAATTCATCCAAGGTGTCACCCTTGCTCTTTCCCGCGCGACCGAGGCTGGTCTGGTGAGCGCCCCCAGCCAAGCGCCTGCTGCCAAGTTTGGCATCATCCGCGACTAATACCATCGTCATCCGTGACGTTTGCGAAAAAGCCCGGTTTAGCCCGGGCTTTTTTCTTGCCTACACCCCTAGCCTCCTGCACAACTCAAAGCCATGACGACTTCGTATGATGTGATCATTCTGGGTGCCGGGGCCGCTGGTATGCTGTGTGCGGGCGAAGCCGCCCGGCGGGGTCGCCGTACCGTGATCATCGATCACGCCGAAGCACCCGGCGAGAAAATTCGCATCTCGGGCGGCGGGCGCTGCAACTTCACCAACCTACATTCGACCCCAGCCAACTTCTTGTCGCAGAATACCCATTTCTGCAAGTCAGCCTTGGCCCGCTTTACGCAGCACGACTTCATAAAGCGCGTTGAGGCTGCTGGCATTGCCTATCATGAAAAAACGCTGGGCCAGCTGTTCTGTGACGAAAGCGCCCGACAGATCATTGCCATGCTGGTCGATGATCTACTTGATAACGGCGCTGAACTGCTGCTGGAAACCTCCATTCAGGGGGTCGCCAGCAAAGATGGCCTTTACCACGTTGAAACCTCACGCGGCGCGATGACAGCGCCAGCCCTGGTGGTGGCCACCGGTGCCCTCTCCATCCCCAAAATGGGCGCAACCGGTATCGGTTATGAGATTGCCCGACAATTCGGCGTCCCTGTCACGGAAACCCGCGCTGGTCTCGTCCCGCTCACCTTTGCCCCAGATCTGCTGGCGAAAACCAAAGCCCTCTCGGGCTTGTCGGTTGATCCCGCGCTGGTCACCTGTGGCAAGACATCGTTTCGTGAAGCACTCTTGTTTACCCATCGGGGCTTGAGCGGTCCCGCCATTCTGCAGATATCATCCTATTGGCGCGAAGGTGACAGCATCAGCGTTAATCTACTCCCTGACGGCGACGTCTATGCAACGCTGCGCGGTCTGCGTCACGATAAAAATAAATCGCTGCTGCACAACGCGCTGGCCACGCTTATCCCACGTCGTCTGGCCGAAATGATTGTGGCCGACACCGGCCCCGATCTGCCCCTGCCCGATATCTCAGACGCGCGCCTACGTGATGTTCATGCCCGCGTGCATGACTGGCAGGTGACGCCCATCGGATCCGAAGGCTACCGCACCGCCGAAGTGACCCTGGGCGGCGTGGATACGGCGGCTCTGTCGTCGAAAACCATGGAGGCCAAAAACCAACCCGGCCTTTATTTCATCGGCGAGGTTGTCGACGTCACCGGCCATCTGGGCGGGCATAATTTTCAGTGGGCCTGGTCGAGCGGTTACGTCTGCGGACAGTCTGTGTAAGGCCACTGTCTTTTATTTGGCACGGGCCGCCGCGCATGGGCCTGGTCGGGCGGCTATGTCTGCGGACAATCGGTTTAATTCCCCTTTTGTCATCCTGAAGGTGCGCCGTAGCTGAGCAATCTCATGAAAACACTGCGTAAATCACAGCAAAAATAGCATCAACTGTTTGATTTTAATGGATTATAATAAATTGACATAACTCAAAAACAGGCGTAAATTCCTTGTTATCCACTCTTTCTAATATCGAGGTTTACCATGCCTACCTATCGCGACGTCGATGCTCAGGATATCTATTATTCAGCGCGTGAAATGTATCTGCGTTTGCGTGTTTCCCACGAACACCACCGTGCGGTTGATACTGTCCTCGAACAGTTCAACTACAGCAAGCTGGACAGTATTCTCAAAGCGCGCAGCGACGAGGCGCTTGTGAAGGCGCTCAAAGCGACCAATGCATTCGCGGTCTTTGCACTGTTGCAACCCCTGATCGACTACCACTATCAGAACAATACGCAAGCCAATATGCGCCAAGTGATCGACACCCTGGACCGCTGGGGTGCCTGTGAACGAGCCACCAGCCTGCCGCAAACCATGATCACGGAAAAAATTGCTGAAATCGCCAAAATGCAATCGCGCCTGTGGATTCAATGCCAAAAAGTATTTGGCAGACGTATTCCCACCCGGCGGCCAACACCAATGCCTGGCCCCAGATAATCTCAATACAAACAACGGAGCAAACGATGCAACTGATGAAAAAAATCTCGGCCCTGTGGCCTAAAAAAGCGGCACCCGCCGCTCCTACCGCCCCCGCGCCGCAAAGCTATGGCGTGGTAATCCGTAGCGATACCGCCAGTGACAGCTTTACCGATCCTGCTTTTGTTGCCGTCGCCACGCCCCTGGCTGAAAAACTGGTGGCTATCCTGAAGCAAAATGGCAAAGACGATGTTGCCCAAACGGTGACCATCGGCGCTTTGTCGACCATTCAAAACCATCAGGGCGTGCGCTTTACCGCCGA
This sequence comes from Alphaproteobacteria bacterium, assembly GCA_027483355.1. Lineage (GTDB taxonomy): Bacteria > Pseudomonadota > Alphaproteobacteria > Micavibrionales > UBA2020 > JAEXMB01. Next base: position 48 of record JAIXUW010000041.1, on the reverse strand, counting down.
TGCCGCCACGGCGCAACTGGTCGCCGATGCCCTGCCCGGCCAGACCGT
>JAIXUW010000238.1 GCA_027483355.1 Alphaproteobacteria bacterium | reverse complement strand
GCTGGTTGTGAGATGGTTGTGCAGGGTGATGAGGATGAGGGGGAGGAATAATCCCCTCGCCGGGGGGCTTTTCGGGGTTTCAAAATTCCCTTGAATAATTTATTGACTGTAAACGCAAATCACCCTATGAGGGAACAAAAGAGGAGAACAAAAATGATTGTAACAATCCACCGTGGTGGCGGTGCTCGTGACCGTGATGCCTTCATCTCTGACGTTAAGTTCGTACCGGGCGTTGGGCCAAAAAATGCAGCCGCCATCTATAACGGAATTGAGTTTCGATGCGAAATTCCGCCCGACAAGGTAAACACCGCAATCCGTAACCTTCGCCGCATGGTGAAGGATGGCACGTTGGTTGTGCAAGGATTGCCCAATGAAAAAGAGGAGAGCCCTATCATGAACCCCACAACCCCCGTGCTGGTCAACCCCGTGCCTGCTGGCCTTGACGATAACGCAGCGGCGCTGCTCGAATTGCTCCGCAAGCTTGGCGGCGGCATTTCGGAAGGCCGGGTGCTGGAATTGATCCACGCAAACGCCTCCCGCCCCGCCCATGTCACCATTGACCTGACGGCTCCGGGCGTCAACCTGTCAGGTGACAGCGTTATGCACCACAAGTTTCCGCTGCTGGCCGCTGCTGTTGCGGCGCGTGTAAACATCATGTTGGTTGGCCCTGCGGGCTCCGGCAAGACCACTGCGGCGGCGCAAGTTGCCAAGGCATTGAACCTGCCTTTCTATGGCACGGGTGCAATCAACACTGAATACAAACTGAGCGGGTTCATTGACGCTCAGGGCCGGGTGATATCAACCGCCTTCCGCAAGGCCTTCGAGCATGGCGGGGTGTTCCTTTTTGATGAGATCGACGGCTCACTGCCCGGTGCGCTGCTGGCCTTCAACAGCGCTCTGGCAAACGACTGGTACGATTTCCCGGACGCAAACATCAAGCGTCACGATGACTTCCGGGTTATTGCTGGTGCCAATACTTTCGGCACGGGTGCCGACCGCCAATATGTTGGGCGCAATCAACTGGACGCTGCATCTCTCGACCGTTATGCGGTGCTTGACTGGGGATATGACGAGGCGCTTGAGGCCGCGATGATTGGCGCGGATGCACCCAAGGGTGCGCCTGTTCCCCGGTCTATCGAGCCTCTCCCGGCTGAACGGGTGCAGGCGGTTGCGTTCCAGTGGGTTGAACGGGTTCGCAAGGTGCGGAGTGCCGTGGGTGAACTCAAGGTGCGGCATGTTGTGTCGCCCCGCGCCACTGTCAACGGCTCCCGCCTGCTGGCTGCTGGCTTTACTTGGGCGGAGGCAGAGGATGCCGTGATCTGGAAGGGCCTTGACGCCGACACGCGCGGCAAGGTTATCGCTAAGGCAGCATAAGAGGGAACGCAATGACCTACTATCGGAACCATTTCGAGAGCCTTGGGGACTTCCTCAAGGCCTCTCAACAGCCCTCCCTAAGCAGCGCGGATTCAAGCAAACGCGATGGCCGGGAAGGGGAAGAATTCACAGGCGTCCGGACCTTTGCTGATGCCATCAAGATGGCTGAAAGGGGTTGGCCGGAAGGCCGTAAGAAACTGATGACCGCGATGGCGGCGGCACAATCCACCCCATCGTTTACACCGTCCATTGTGATGGATGTAGCGGGGGCCTATCCCATCGCGGCGCTTGCCGCTGCTGGTGATCCCTGTTCAATGGTGGATCTTGCACCCGTGGAAGACCGGATGCGGCCTATCGTGCGGCTCCTGATCCAGAGGGCTGGATCATCTGCCTACAGCACTGACGAGTTCATGTCCTACGGTGCCGCCATCATGTCCTACGTCGAAGGGCTGGAAGGCGCGGGGTTCCGCTGCGAAATAACTTTGTGCTTCGCTTCCAATCTTCAAGACGATGGCGAAAACTTCGTGACGGTGCTGGTCAAGCGCGCTGAGGAACCGATTGAACTCGACCGCATGGCCTTTGTCATGGTTCACCCGGCATTCTTCCGGCGCATTTGCTTCGCAGTATATGAGGCAACCGAAGGGGTGTCGCATGTTCTTAACAAGCACGGTTATGGGTACAGCCGTAACCCCCGCGCAAAAGAGGCTGAGCGTGGTCAGTGTATCATCCCCGGCATCAATTCCATCAAGCCGGGGAACTCCGCTCTCAAATCACCCGCCGCATGTCTCGCACATATCGGCCCGGTGATTGAAGAACAACTCAGGCAGGCAGGCGTTGAGCCTCCTGCTCAGGCTTTCGGAGGGGCGTCCAAGTGATTCCCCTCGCCGGGGGGCTTTTCGGGGTCCTATCACCTTACCACGGGAAACTCTCCCTACACTGTGTAAACGCAGTGTAGTGGGGGCAAGCCCGCCCGAAAGGAGAACTAAAATGTACTATGTTGTCAGAAAAGGAAAGGAACTAGCGGTTGGCAGTATGCTCGGCTTCGACACCTTTGGAGCGGCAAAGAAGTTCGCTGAGCATAGGCATAATCACAGCAAGTATCACTACCAAGTTGTGGAAGTGAAGGCCGTATGGACTACAGAAACAATCGCTGAAGCGCTGGCAGAAGGATAAGCGGGATGAAGTTCAAGTCTTGGAAGACATTCAAAAAAGCATGGATCAAAGCCCTGCGTAGCGGAGAGTATCGCCAATCCACGGGGCGTTTGGTCAATGACAACGACGAATTTTGCTGCCTTGGTGTGGCTGCAAATCTGCTGATCAAAGACGGCTCCACCAAAGGCAAATGGATTGGAGACAATGACATTGGTTGGGCTTTCGGAAGATCACTCAACAATTATTCCCGTGACTGCCTTACAAGTAGTGGTAGCTGCCCGGTTTGGTTGTATGAAGTTCTGGATAACGAAGGCGGTGATACTTTCAATGTTGAAGAACGACTTATGAACCTCAACGACGATGGGAAGTCATTCAAGTCTATCGCGGACTGGATTGAAGCGTATCTATAGCGGGAAACTCTTCCGCCGCATCCTACGGGGTGCGGCGTGGGGGCAAGCCCGCCCAAAAGGAGGAAGACAATGGGGACTTATAGCCACACAGCACTCGACCAGCGCGTATTCGATCAAATATTTGACGCGGCGGCAAAGCTTTGGTTGCTCGACAATGACCAACTTGAAGGAATTGCAAGGTCCCTTGAGGACCCAAAGAATCATTTCGAGTTGGCAGACGCGGAAGCTTTGAAGCATTTCGCCGCAGGAATTCGGTTGTTCAAAGAGAAGGCTTAACAAAATGGACGTTCGCAAGTACTGGACCCAGTGTCGTTTACACGACTGGCACTACATGATGAGCGATGACCCGGAGGTCTATCGCATGGGCAAGTATGAAGAGGACCGCCTTGTTGCTATCGCGCACAGCGACCCGGCAATGGCTGAGATCTACAGGCAATGGCAGGACAACGCATACAACTGCGGACCCCGCCCCGCTGAACCAAAACTGGAGGACTGAACATGCCGAAATTTATTGTGACCATATACAAGACGGAAACCTACTCGACCGATATCGAGATCGAAGCCCCGACACTGGATCAGGCTGAGAGCATGGCGGAGGATGACGCACAGCGTCTCTCTCTCGACTGGCATTATGAGGATTC
>JAIXUW010000229.1 GCA_027483355.1 Alphaproteobacteria bacterium | reverse complement strand
TGGGCAGGCGTAGAAGAGACTGTGCGCGAGCTGGAGGCTGCGGGGGCGGCTGCGGGGGAGTTTACAGAGCGCTGGGCCGAGCCAGTTGCGACGGAGGGTTGGAATCTGCGAGCGGTCGTGCGAAAATTGGTGGCTCCGGTGGGTGGAAAGGGATAGGTAGGGAGGTGATGCGCATTCAATACGTGTCCGATATTCATTTAGAGCATCACCGCATCTGGCGGGCTGACCAGCTGAACCCACGGACCTGGGTACGGCCGGTCGAGGGTGCCGATGTGCTGGTGCTGGCGGGTGACGTGGGCTGGCCAGATTTGTCTGCATATGGTCTGTTCATGCAGTGGTGCTCGGACAACTGGCCGGCAGTGGTGGTGGTGGCTGGGAATCACGAGTTCTATACGGAGGGCGCCGTAGGGGGTGTGGGTATTGGGAAGGGTCCGAAGATATGTCAGCCCGAGAAGCTGGAGCTGTTGCGCAAGATTGCGGCATCGCTACCGAATGTTCATTTCCTCGACCGAGGGCGAGTGAAGGTCGGTGGTGTCACATTTCTCGGGGCAACGTTGTGGTCGGCGATTCCTGCGGACCTCGGTAAATACGCACTCCAGTCGCTGAACGATTTCCGCTGTGTGCTGAGCGCACCGGGGCGGTGGGTAACTCTAGAGGAGTATGGCAAGTGGCATGCGGCGGATGTGGCCTGGTTGCGCGGCGAGTTGGTAGCGGCACGCGCAGCTGGAGAGACGGTTGTGGTAGTAACGCACCACATGCCGACGCCGAAGCTGATTCACGAAAAATACGCAGGACATCCGCTCAACTGCTGTTTCGCCACGGACCTCGAGTGGTTGATTCAGGAGGGCGCGCCGGTCGCGTGGATTTGTGGGCATTCACATACGGGCAACCGTATTACACTTGGACAAACACAGTTAGCCCTGAACCCTGTAGGATACCCTGGAGAGCGTGTAGAAACTCGGTCTCCGCAGGCTGTGCTGGAGGTTGCTGGGGCGGCTGGGGCGGCTGGGGTGCTGCCGGCTGCTGCCGCTGCCACAGACTCCGTGCTACGCTGAGCTCACGGGGATACTCACACAGCGGTTCCGTCATTGGGTCAATGACGTGGTCCTGCTTGTATTGCAACTCTTTTTGGTCGGCCACCGTAATCGTGTAGCCGTGAAAGGTGCGGCAGGCCTTGCGCCACTTCAGCATGCGGTCCGAGTCGGGCGCATACTTGAGTGCCCACAGATAGACTGCTCGGGGGCAGTCCTGACCGTGGTGGTCATGCTCCTGCTGAATGAAGTCCATCAGAATATCATGGAACTCGGAGGTAGTCGGGTTGCGGAACACAGCCTCGAGTGCGCTGTGACGGAGGGGTGTATCATACTGGACTTCAAAGGTGTGGATGGCATACTTCACGGCAGCCAGGCTCTCAAGAGTCCAGTGCGTGAGGGCATGCTGCCGCAGCTGCTGATGTACATGCATCAGCTGACCGAGGCTGAGGGGCGCATTGGTGAACGGATTGCGGGGGGCCTGCGGGTTCGTCCAAAGCTCATCGCGCATCAGCAGGCGCTCCGTGATGTCCTTCAGAATGGTGCGGGCTTCAAAGGAGTAGGTGCGGCGGGCGGGCCAGTCCCAGAGAGTAATGGGCACGCGCGGAGGCTCGCAGGTGGCGAGGTCGTCCTCATTGGCGGGGGCCATCTTGCGCTTGCGGAGCCAGATAGCTACGAGACGCTTGAAGGCCGCACGCAGCTGCTGATTCTGGGAGAACTCCTTCAGCACGGTAAGATGAACATCCTTTGGAAGCTCGAAAGGGTTGTTCGCCTTGAAAGCCGCACGCTGCTTGGGAGTGAGCGACATGATGAACTTATGCGTGAAGTTGTTTGGCTTGAACACAGGCTTACCTAGGTCTGCAAGGAGAGCGTGTGCGCGTGTGTAGTTCAGACAGGGTACATCGAACAAGGCAGCCGTGCGCGGATGGACGGCCTCGCGCGGCAGCATGAGCCACGACTTCCGCTTTGTGAAGCACTCGGGGTCAAACAGATACGGACTGTCACTCCCAGCTGGCGCTGGACGGCGGCGGGAGCGGATGCGAGAGCGCGACGGGCCAGCGCGCCCAATTGCAAAGACCGGTGTGCGCGCTAAGTCCGTAATATTCATCTTTGTGTTTGCTTCCAAAAAAGGCGGGTGGACTGGCCCACAATTTTATTCCGTGGCCAGGGCCTGCGCCCCAGCCCCCGCCCGCAGGAGCAGGCGTTGCGCTGCAAAGCTATAAGAGCCACGGACCTCCGCCTGCTCATTATACACAGTGCCATCTTCTGACACGAACAGCTTCTCACTCACTTCAGAGCCAGTATCAAGCCGCACACAGCGTGGAATGCCAACAGGTATCTTCAACGGACAGGCATACAGATGTTCTGTACAGCGACGGCGCTCCGGAGTGGTGCGAGACCAAACGACGGGCGCGCCACACATCTGTAGTGCATCGGTTGTCTCAGGAATCTGACAGAGATAGTCGCAGCGCATGTCCTGTTCCCGCTCGGCATCTGCAGTCGCATCATACAGATAGGGGCGAACGGAGCCGGGTGCCTTGATGATAGCCTGTAGAAGGGGGGCGTCGGGCTGACCCAATGTCTTCGCAATATCGCGCACGAGCCGCTTCATTTGGGCTTCAAAGTAGTCTGTGAAGGATT
>JAIXUW010000347.1 GCA_027483355.1 Alphaproteobacteria bacterium | reverse complement strand
TACCCATTTTCCTTTCCATCCAAATATATGAGTTCCGCTTCACACAACAGATTAAATGCGGCTACAAAAACTGCCTGCTCTGGATTTGGAGGACTTAGTGAGCGTATTTGACGCATTACATTCTCGTAGATGCCCGACATCTCTCTCCTTAGTGTTAGAACGTGGTCTCTTTCTTCATCAGATGTATATTCAACAAAAATCGTGCGCATGAAGTAAATAATCATAAAATTCACAAAGCAGAGGCTTGTGGATGGGGCCTGCGCTCGATTCTTTCCTTCCAACAGCTTGTTAAGGTTCATGAAAATATTCTTCGCCCCTGCATTCTCGTTGAAAAAGGGGTTCGCTTCAGAAACAGGTGTTCCACCATTAATCGACGCAATCAATGCAAATAAATCATCGTATTGTTTTTTCAATCTAGCCGCCTCGCCGGCCTGCTGCTGTCTCGCAGCATCTCCACCCGCCGCGGCTATTCTGGCCGCCTTTAGAGCGTCATCGCATTCTTTGCTAGCAGCTCTTAATTGAGCAATCTCCGCATCTTTAGTTGCGAGTTGCCCCCTTAGTACTTGTAGTTCGGCTTCCCTTGCCCGTATGGTGGCAGAATCTCCAGCTGATTTTCCTCGTTCTATTCCAAGTTCACGGAGCACCCCCTCAATTCTCTCTTGAAGGCGTGCTCGTTCTGCTTCACATGCAGTGAATCTCTCTCTTACGCTTGTAACATCCAGTTCAGCCTGTTGTAATCTAGCTGTTAAATCCGCTTTTTCATCCTCGAGCGCACGCTGGCGCGCAGTTGCCGCAGCCGCAGCCTCCCCCTTCTCGGTAATTTGAGCATTAAGTGCTTCGACCCTCCTCTCATAGTCTTGACGAATTCTATCTATTTCTGGATTCTTTTTACTTAGTTCTGCTAATTGTGTTTGAAATCGCTGATTCAGGTCTGTAATTTTGATTTGTAAGTCTGCCAATTTTGCAGAGCATTCATCAGCTCGCGCGCGATAGGCTTGTTCATTCTCTGTCGCAGCTTTCAGTTGCGCTTTGATCTCCTTTAACTGGTCTTGTGTAAATTTGAACTCTCTCTCTAAAGCGGCTTTTTCCCGTTCGAGTTTCTCTTTTGCTATTTTTTCTGTTTCTATCTGTGTTCTTTGCTCCGCAGTGAGTCGCTCAAGTTCGGCAAGTCTATCCTTATCTGGCTTTATTTGCGCATTCAGTTCATCTAATCTCTTTTGTGTATCATCTAGTTGTTGTTGTAACCCCTTTACCGCCAGATCAAGGCGAGTTTTTAGATCTTGCTCAGTTTGCATATCCTTATTCATCTCTGTGCCTAGCAATGCAAGAAGCTGAATATACTTGCCAACTAACGCTGTATCTCTTACTACAGTGTTTTCATAGGTTCCTTTCATAACATCATTTCGAGCCGCCGCGACCCGAAGCTTCATTGCGTATCCTTTCTCCAGCTTGTCTTTGTCATTATACCATATTTTCTCAATATTCCGAAACTCATCCTCGAGCTGCTTTATAATCCCTGTTAACACCTTACCTTGACTCTCCGTTTCCATTTTCTTGGAGTCCTCCGCGCTCATGAGGACTTGATATGTGAGAAGGCTTCGGAGTGCAGAAGGCAGGGGAATCCCTCCAGCCTCCCAACTGTTTATAATCCCTATAAGTTTAGCCTCATTCTCTTTTGGCTCAGGGACCATATCAGTTTCTTTTACAGTCTTGACAATTGCCTCCCCCGCACCCTGCTTACCACCGAGTGAGCGCTGTCTTACAGCCAGCAGAATATGCGCGAACTTCCGCACAATCTGCTGTAGCTCATCCGCCTCACGCTGTTTTGCATCTGCCTGAACAGCGGGATCCGCAGAGCGTGTTGCAAAATCGGCACATTGAGAGGTTTTCAAGGTCTTCACTAGCAGTTCGATGCGCTCATAGCGTGCCAGCTTCGCGCGTAGATCAGCCGAATCACCCGCATTCGTATACAGAATACGAATCTCCCCTCGCAATGTCCTTAAACGATTTTCCAGCCCACGCAGAAGCAGAATTGCCTCCGCAGGGTCGCACGGTGGATTTGCAGAGTCTTCTTGAAACGGAGTGCCCTGTCCAAAATACTTGATAAAGACCGCCACCATTCCACCATGTTCAGCTTCTTCCCCATCCACAAAATACTTCTTGTTAAAACTCACCACGTCACGAAATCGGTCTGGTTCAAATCCTGTTTCATCCATACGAACGCGCTCACCCGCAATCGTAATCTCCTTTTCCTGGGCCCTACTTTTCCATGCACGAAACGTATTTTGAGGATTCCGAACTGCTGTTGCTAGACCTTTCAACTCGCCTGTTGTTTGTTGTAGCTGTCGCTGAGCTTTCATTCGGAGCGCCTGAAGTCTCCCTGAGCGCTGTGGTTGAGCCGCAGCCGCCGCGGCCGGCGCGGCCTGTGCAGGTGCCTGTCCAGACATCCCTCTCTAGATAGATGCGCGAAGTTTCCCGTGAGCCTAAACCGCCCGCACTATGTATATGTAGAAGTACGATGTCAGCCGCTGCTCCTGCTGC
>JAIXUW010000274.1 GCA_027483355.1 Alphaproteobacteria bacterium | reverse complement strand
GGTGACGACTTCATCGCCGAGATTCTCGCCTCCGATGCGCTCGGCGAGGAGAAATCGCGGAAGTATCTGATTCTGCCGAAGCTGAAGGGGCCGCGGCCGTGCCGCCCTGCGCCGTTTAAGGAGCAGAAGGACCCTGACATGAGCGGATGCCTTACCCAAAGCAAGGAGCTGGCGAAGACTGCCCAAGGAAATGAAGACCTGAAGGGGTTATATCTGTATCAGATGGAGTTTGGTGGGAATCCAGTATGGTACACCTTTTATAAGCGGCGTTCGTATGATTCCGAGGGATGTACGGACAATTGTCACGAAGTGAAAGAGGATGTAGAAATTCCATTCTGGAGAATTGTCACTCATATGCTGGAGATGGGAGCCTATTTAACACTTCACGGAATTGTACACAATGACCTACATACCAAAAATCTGCTCGTAAAGTCGGATAATCTGCCGCGGGCGACAGATTTCGGTCGCAGCTACCGCGGTCCTACAATCGACAAGCAACGCATGACAGAATTAAAGGCAAATTATGCACCGGAGCTGAATCAGGTCTCACCGGAAAGCACGGTACAGGACGGCGCGGATGAGGGATATCCGCTTGACCGGATGATTGAGGACCTCCGTCGCTACAAACGGGGCCTCTGCAAAGCGGAGCGCTTTCTCGGAGTAAGTCGACAGCAGCAGCTCGCTGAGTTCCGGAAATTCTGGCAGACCTCTAAAGCGGCACAGCGGAAGGACTGGGTGACCTTTATGCGACTCTACTGGCCAGTTGCAGATAGCTGGGCCGTCGGAAATGTCCTCATGGACCTTATGTGCGCACTTCTCCAGACCCGACGCTTTCGCGAGAGTCAGGCCTGGAAAGACCGTGGGCAAGTATTGCGCGCTGTGCTCCGAGGGCTTCTGCGCGCGTCTCCGCGTGAGCGCTTGGACTGTGTGGAGGCGCTGGCTATTTGGGACCCCGTCAATGAGATGGTCACAAGCAAGCGGGCCGTAGAATGGCTAAAAAAGAAGGAGATAGCTCGGCGACCTATGAAGGGGGGGGTGGGCGAGGGGATCAGCGGCGACGAAGCGTAATGGCTGTTCGCATGGGACGTGCGTGGCGCCGGCCACCACCGGAAACGCGCAGATAGAGTCCGCGCTGACGTGGCACACACATATATCCGCAAAATACATCGTAGTTCAGCGTCCCCTCGTATTTGCTATAGTTCAGGTCGGCCAAGCTCGGATTCCAGATTTTGTGCTTTCCAGCATCGATGTTTGTGACAGGGCGTGCGCCAGATTTGTGTGACCAGAACCGATTTCGGTCCTGGCGGAGAAAATGGTAATCATCAGACTGGTCCACAACCAGTGCGATTTTCGACATACCTGCGGGACAAGCCACATTGAAGGTGGCCATCTGAATATGCGGATTATCTCCCATGATGCGTGCGAGCATACTCGGACACGTTTTGGGGCGCTTGTTTCCAAAGGGGCGGTAGCCTGCGGCAGCGCCTGGCTGGTGAAAGGGGGCATCACAGTCCTTTTTTCCGCGGCATCGGGCAATCTGCCGCGGGTCATTCACGTTCATCGCATAGGAGAAACAGTTGTGTGTCTCCCGCAGGGATGTTTCAGAATTCCAACGCTGAGGCTCATAGGCCGGCTCCGAGCCGCTGAGCGGTGAGACGAACGGGCAGTTTGCCATATGCGCTTGACAGAATGCCTCACCAGGAACTGCAGGGGCTTTACAGGTGGGGTCACATTGGCACTGATTCAGCCGACCGGTTTTCTTGACTTTCCGAGTCTTTGCTTTCTTCCCCCCCTCCATCTCCTGCTTGGAGACGAGAAAGTTGCGCCTCCACGGCCCGACGAAGCTCAAGAGGAAGATGCGCAAGTTGTCCACGCAGAGGAGTGGGAGGAATGAGTGTAGCGGCTGCGGTGGCCCCTGGATGTGCGGCAGCCTGTGCCCCCGTAGCTGCGTCGGTGAGCTTATAGTATTCCTCCTCCACTTGTCGCATCCGGATTTTCTCCACCGCGTGGCAGAAAAAGAGAAACTGATTTTCATGGCTGGGAGTTGTGCCAGGCGTGTAGAAGCCGCTGTATTTGCCTGTGAGGCCTGCGTATTGCCAACCCTCACTCACCAGATGCTCTAGAGTGGTATGTACATAGTAATAGCGTTTATCGATTTTAAAAAGGGCAAGGATACCATTCGATATGCTCACACTAAGAGATATAGCCCATACAGACCAATAGACCCCATTTTTTGTCATCGTCTCACTCGCATCAATGGAGAGGAGTGCAGGCACAAGAAGGGAGCCAACCGTCATGATAAAACGAGCAGCGTGAAAGAGAGCCGCCACCCGCCAGGCGCGGGACTCGAGCGTTCCCAGCAGCTCAAGGTAGCGCTGCCGCAGCAGAAGTTTCTGTGGCTCAGTAATAGTGAGAGTATCAAGGGTGGCTTGAAAGGTGGCTCTGTAGGTGGGTGACATGGGAGGTTGCGGGTCAGAAGACTTGAACAGTTGTGCGGTAAAATTGGACCGGCGGTGGACGGAGGTCGGGGGGTTACCAAAATGGAGCTATGGTGCAATGTTCTCCTCGACGAGGGTGGGCGGGATTGGGCGACTGCGACACTAGAGCTACCGGTATGGCGTCGTGTAACAGAGGAGAATGAGGAGGCACGTCGTATCTTTGCCGCAGTAACCGTAGGGGAGACAACCCTGTATTGTGCAGTTGGAACTCCTGTCGAGGAGAGAGATACACACGGGCGTCGCGGCGTCGAGCGCCTCTATTTGCCGACGTGGATGCTCGACCGCTTTGGTGTGGACGGAATGGGAGAGACAGTGGCGGAGGTTCAGTGGATTAGTGAGGAGTTCTTTCCTGAGGCGACGCGTATTGTTCTGCGACCGCACGACTCAGCCTTCTATCACACGGATGCTAAGGAGGAGTTGGAGCGGGCTCTTACACGCGTCGGCGTGATTGAGAAGGGGGGGACAATCGTGGTGCCGCTCATGGAGCTGGGAGGCTACGAGATTGCGTTTGACGTAGTGGAAGCGGAGCCGGCGAATATTGTTCTAGCACAAGGCGATGAGGTCGCGCTGGAGTTTGAGGAGGCGCTGGATGCGAGCGGAGGCGTTGTGCCAGTGACGGGGGTGGCTGCGGCGGCGCCCGTTGCGGAGGTGGCAACGGGCGCCGCGGCGGACTTTACAGAGATGCTATCGCTGCCAGTTGCCGCACCGGTGGCACCTGTTGGACAGATTCTGGGAAGTGGCGAAGTTCGACGAATGCCTGATGGCCGTCGCTGGAATCCTTGGCGTGACGGGCCTTGGCGGGGCCCCGTCTAAGGCATGGGCACAGCAGCATCTTCAGAGGAGGATGGCGACAGAGGAGGCCATTGTGCGGGGCGCGCAGCACATGTGCGAACTGCTCAGCAGCAATGAACCCTTTTTTGTTGGACGGAACGGAACAATTGAGATTGAGGTTCTATATTTTTGGTTCCTGTTTCGATTCGGACGAGCTGAAGAGGAGAAAAAGCCATATACGGAACGTCTGCGCTACCCTCTTCAGATGAATGCGGGAGTCTTTCCAAATACGGATGAGTCAATCGACCGGTGGTGTGAATCCTATTCGTCTGCCATGGGATGGCAAGATGCTATGGCCGCAGGTTGGTATGCACCGCTTGTTGTCGCAGAGCATGCGCTGCTGGCACGGTTCACCTATGAGAGCGCAGTCCATATGCCCCTTCGGAGCCTGGAGCCGTATTATGTTGCGCCCGAACACCAGTGGACGCGCAGGCTTTCTGGAAAGAGGGTCTGTGTAGTGAGTAGCTTCGCGCGGACCATTGCGAATCAGCTGCGTGACTCGGGTCGCCTAGGGGGCATCTGGACTGGTCAGCGCGCAGGTCTGCTTCCCGCAGATGTGACATGGAGTTTTGTGC
>JAIXUW010000072.1 GCA_027483355.1 Alphaproteobacteria bacterium | reverse complement strand
GAGGCCGGCAAGTTACCACCCAAGCGCTGCAGTTCGTTTTCCGCCGTCACGAGGGCAGACGCCCCCGCCAATGCCGATAAACTATGATGTACCGGTGTTTCAATACCCGTCTGCAAATTGCGATGCAGCGTCACGCACGTACCCAGACTAAAATTAAAAATATCGGTCAGGCGATAGCCACTTTTTTCATCTTCGCGGGCATAGGCAACGGTATGCGGATCGATGAGTGACCAGGTCGCCCCATCCGGCATCAGCGTGGCAACGCGGCGTTTGGCGACAGCGGCCTCATAGGGGCGGAGAAATTCAACCGCGCTTTGCTGCTCGTATTTGACGGCCTCGGCCATGGCTGTGCGACCTTGGCTGTTGAGAGCCAGTGGATCAAATCCTTCCTGCAAGAGCCATTCCAATGCATCAATGCGACCACGACGAGCCGCTGTGTGCATCAGCGTTTCATGATGTTGACCCGATCTGTAGCGTAAAGACTGTCGCAAATCGGGGCGCTCCGTCAGCCAGGCCTTGGCGTAATTCAAACGACCCCGCGCCACGGCATCACATATGATATGCGGCCCTGTCCAATCCAGATGGGCGTCGATATCAGGACAACAGGCGATAATTGTATCGACCATCTCATCTGAAGCGACTTCCAAAGCAAGCGCCAGCGTTGGCGCAGTGCCTTTAAGGCGCTGATTGGCGAGATGCGGATGCCGGCTAAGGATGGCTTGCACTTTACCTACATCACCCGCCTCAATCGCTTTTTTTAATTTTGATTTTTCAAACACGTTTTATAAACCTTTACGAATAACCGTGGTGGGCGCCGCGGTATCGCCACCCAAACGCTGCAATTGCGCCTGCGCCTCGGCCAGGGCCGAAGTACCCGCCAGCGTCGCAAAGGTGTTTTGTACCGGCGTTTCGACATCCGTTTCAAGATTGCGATACAGGGTAACGCACGTACCTTGGGCAAAATTGAAAATATCGGTCAAACGATAACCGGCGCCATCCTGCGATCGCTGGTAGGCGACGGTCTGGCTGTCAATCAGGGACCAACCCACCGCGGGCGCAGTCGCTGCCGTTGTTTTTTGATCGCGCAGCACTGCTGTCAGATAATCAGCCAATTCAGCATTGCCGGAAGCCTGGGCTTCGCCCAGAGCGCTGATGCCACGCGTGTTGGCGGCATTAACATCGACCAATTGCTGTTCGATCAACCAGCGGGCCAGCTCCATATTGCCATTACGGGCGGCAATCGAGAGGGTTTTGTTACACACAGCACTCTGCGCGGGCCAGATACCACTGTAATTTGTCAGCCATTCTTTGGCGAAAGCATCGCGGCCATGCTCCGCGGCGACTTCGACATAGCTCTGGCCTTTTGCCTCATAAGGTAGGGCGGCGCCCATATCTACCTTTTCAGCCAGATACTGAACGATATCATCATTGGCCGTGGCCAAAGCGCGGTCCAGCGGACGGAAGCGAAGATTAAGAGCAAATCCATCGTAACGCGACCTATCCACCAGTTCTGGATGCTGGGCGAGAATGGCCTTTATGGTGGGCAGATCATTTTTAGCAATGGCCTTATAGAGCTTGGGCACAACGGACACGGCAGGCGACTCCAGAATGAATATTCATAAACCGGCGCCCTATTAATAGACATAAACACCCGCCAAGTCAACGCCCGGGTTTTCGCTCTATCTATCTGTTTTACAAAGAAAAAACCCCGGCTGCGACACCGGGGTTTTAAAGAAAATAGCTTTTAAAGCAACGTTGGCTCGGGCGCCTGGCCCAAATCGGACCCCCCCGCCGCTGGGACGGTACCGGAACGCTGCCGCTGGCGGCGCTGGGCGTCTTCGTCGTCTTCGGACAGGCGGTTGAGTTTTTCACCCTTCAAAATGCGGGTGATATCGTCGCCGTTCAGCGTTTCGTATTCCAGCAAGGCCTGGGCGAGCTGATGCAGCTGATCCAAATGTTTGGTCAGCAATTCACGCGCGCGGTCATAGCCCATCTGCACGATGCGTTTGATCTCGGCATCGACCTTGGCGGCGGTCTGGTCCGACATATGCTTGTGCTGCTGCACTGATCGGCCCAGGAACAGCTCTTCGCTGTCAGCGCCGTAATTAAGCGGCCCGAGATCATCTGACAAGCCCCACTCCGTCACCATGCGGCGCGCCATATCGGTTGCCATCTTGATATCGGATGAGGCACCGGTGGTGACTTTATCGGTACCAAAGATGATTTCTTCAGCGATACGTCCACCCATGGCGACCGCCAGATCGGCATGCAGTTTTTCACGGCTGATCGATAAACGGTCACCTTCAGGCAAACGCATAACCATACCCAGTGCACGACCACGTGGAATAATCGTCGCCTTGTGGATCGGATCACTCGAGGGTTCATGCAAGGCTACCACGGCGTGACCCGCCTCATGATAGGCGGTGAGCTTCTTCTCGGCATCCGACATTACCATCGACCGGCGCTCCGACCCCATCATCACTTTATCTTTGGCGTCTTCTAGGTCGCGCATACTGACGGTGCGCTTGTTACGGCGTGCCGCCAACAGGGCACCTTCGTTAACCAGGTTGGCCAGATCGGCCCCCGAAAAACCGGGGGTGCCGCGGGCCAGAATACGTGCATCGACATCGGCCGACAGCGGCACTTTGCGCATATGCACTTTCAGGATACGTTCACGGCCATTGACGTCCGGGTTTGGCACCACCACCTGGCGGTCGAAGCGGCCAGGGCGCAGCAGTGCCGGATCCAGCACATCAGGACGGTTAGTGGCCGCGATAAGAATCACACCCTCGTTGGCTTCAAAACCATCCATCTCCACCAGCAGCTGGTTAAGGGTCTGTTCGCGTTCGTCGTTACCGCCGCCCAAACCAGCGCCGCGATGACGGCCGACAGCGTCGATTTCATCGATAAAGATAATGCAGGGCGCGTTCTTTTTACCCTCGGCAAACATATCGCGGACGCGCGACGCCCCCACACCGACAAACATCTCGACAAAGTCAGAGCCCGAAATGGTGAAGAACGGCACACCGGCCTCACCCGCCACCGCCCGCGCCGTGAGCGTTTTACCGGTACCAGGCGGGCCCACCAGCAATACACCCTTGGGAATTTTACCGCCCAAGCGTTGAAATTTCTGGGGGTCCTTGAGGAATTCGACCACTTCTTGCAGTTCGATCTTGGCCTCATCAATGCCAGCCACATCATCAAAGGTGATCTTGCCATTCTTTTCGGTCAGCATTTTGGCCTTGGATCGACCAAAGCCCATAGCTTTGTTACCGTTGCCCTGCATCTGACGCATAAAGAAAATCCACACGCCAATCAGCAGCAACATGGGGAACCACGACAGCAGGACCGAAAACAGGGTCGGCTGATCGCTGGTGTCTTTTTGCGCGCTGATGCGCACACCTTTGCCTTCAACACGATCCACCACATCAGTACCGGCCGGGACAATCACCCCAAAGGCGCGACCATCGTTGTATTTACCGCGAATGCTGTCACCGGCGATGGTGATCTCGGAAATCCGCTGGGCATCGACATCGGCGAGAAAGTCCGAATAGGCGACCGGCGTGCCGCCACCCAGGCCACCGGCCTGGTTCTTGGTCATCATGTTAAAGACCCCGGCGATCAGCAGGGTGATGACAACCCAGGCCAGCAGATTGCGGCCGAAAGGGTTGTTGTTACCGGGAGGCGGTTCTTGACGATTGTCACGCATGCGGATGATGTCCTGTTGATTGATACCCAGTCATTATATAATCGCATGAAAGGATTAAACAATATAAGCAGGCGAAATCTGCGGGCTGAGCCCGGTGAAATCCGCCGCCTGCCAGCTAAGCTGCGGAACTGAAACGGGTTTTTCATCTAAAAAGACGGCCGGTAACCCAACCCGAAGACCGGCGGGCGCCGCCAGCCAGTCATCTGGCCATAATGTGGCCCGCGTTTGACGGCTCAGCATCTGCCAACCCCCCTCGCCCAAACCCGCCAGGCGATACCCCTGCCCCCCCAAAGCCTGTAAACCGCTGACGACAAAGCGCCGGTCCCAGACCAGGCTGTCAGGCGTATCGGCGGCAATTATCTGGGGCGGCGGCAAGGCCGCTTCTTCGCGCATGACCCAGAGGGCATTTTTTTTCTGTCGCAATAAACACCCGGCCAGCGCGTGACCGCCAAAACGCTCATCGCCCACCCGGTCGGCCAGATACGTTAGTTGTTCGTAGGCTGGCGGATAAGGTGTGGGGGATAGCATCATTAGCGCACGCTGAATAAGGCGGCGGCGCAATTCACGCGGTGCCGTCGGCCATTCCGCCAGATCAAGACAAACAGCGCCGGCCGGATGAAGTACCGCCGCGCGCGTCCATACCGCGTCAGCAATCTCGGCCAGCGCCATGTCGGCTTCGGCCAGTTTGCCCATGGTACGATTGAGGCGCTGCGGCGTCAGGCCCTCGGCCTCCAGCTTTTCAGCAAAGCCGCGCAGACGCACCCGCAAAAACTGTTCGTTACGATTGCTGGGGTCTTCAATGACTGGCAAAGCGTGTTGGGTCGCGTAGTGGCGGATATGCTGACGGGTCATATCCAACAGAGGGCGAAGCCAGAGAATGCCATCGCGTTCGCGCGCGGCCTGCATCCCCGCCAAACCGGCAAGACCGCTGCCGTCCGCCAAACGCAGCCAAAAGGTTTCCGCCTGATCATCGGCATGATGCGCCAGTAAAACATGGCGAATGCCGTCTGCATGCGCCGCCGCGGTTAAAAGTTTATAGCGCGCCGTGCGGGCGCGGCTTTGCAAAGCGGGGCCGGGGGCGGCATCCAGCCACGGCAGAATGCGACAGGCCATACCCCAGGATGTAAGGGTTGCCTCTACCTGCCGGGCCTCAGCGGTAGAAGTTTCACGCAAACGATGATCGACGGTATAGGCAATAACTGCGGCACCCGTCTCTTGCGCCCAGGTCCAGACCAGATGCGCCAGGACAGTGCTATCAATGCCGCCCGAGACCGCAATCGCCAGCCGGTCAGATGCAGAAACGCCGAGGTGGCGCAGCACCTCGGCGAAGCTTTCAGATGTTAACTGATCAGCCACAGCCCAGCTGCGACATTTCCTGCTTGGCACGGCGATTGACCGGGCTGGTGTCACCCGGAAACTCACTTTGCAATTGCTGCAGTGACAAGCAGGCGTCTTCTTTCTGGCCCAGCTTGGCGAGCGACAGGCCCAACTTAAGGAGGCAATCCGCTGCCTTCTGGCCTTGCGGATAGTCCTGATAGCCTTTAGCGAAAAGCTTGGCGGCCTGGCGGTAGTCGCCGCGCACATAAAACGTCTCGGCCAGCCAATATTGCGCATTGCCCGCCAGGGCATGAGTGGGGTGACGCTTCATGAATTCGCCAAATTTCTTTTGTGCCGATTCAAAATTCGACTCGCGCACATCGGCAAAACCGCTTTCGTATAAAGTCTCGGCCGTCTCCGCACCCGACGTGCTCAGCGTGCCCAGCGTACCGGCCGCACTGTTACCGGATGTTTTCACCACTTCATCGGTCGACGGCGTCGCCATCATTTCATCGGGCGGCAAAGTGGGTGCTGGCGCCACCGCCGTCGAGCGCACCGGCGGCGCTACTGTGGCAGCGCTGCCGGTTTGCTGAAAGCGCAACTCGGTATCGGCTTGGAATTTTTGCAATTGCTCTTGCATCTGGCGCACATCGAATTGCAGTTTCTCGATCTGGCCGGTCACGGCGCGTTGCTGTTGTTCGACGGCTTGCAGACGGTCGCCGAACACACCCAGCGCGGCTGACGTATTGTTGCTGCCGGCATCAGAAACACCACCGTCAGCGGGCATCGGGGCACCGCGATAGACGCTGCGGCTGAGCGTCTGGATTTGATTTTCCAGCTGCTTCAAACGGTTCTGCATCGAACGGGTGTCAGTGTATTCCTGGGCGCCGGCAACGACCGGGGCGAGCAGGAGCGCAAAAGCAAACAGAGCCCCTGCGCGCGGCAGGAGCCCTGTTTTGCTTTGCATGTGACGCTTGGTCATCATGTTATATCCAGCTGTAAATGATTACTGGATGACCACAACGCCACGGCGGTTCTGTGCCCAGGACTGATCGTCCGAGCCCATGACAGCAGGACGCTCTTTACCATACGAGATGGTTTGGATGCGGCCGGCATCAACGCCGTTGGCGATCAGGTAATTGCGCACGGCGGTCGCGCGCTGCTCACCCAGGGCCAGGTTGTATTCGCGGGTACCGCGTTCATCGGCGTGACCTTCGACGGTCAGGCTGACGTTCGGGTATTGCTTCAGCCATTGGGCCTGACGCTCGACGGTGGCACGTGCCTCACCGGTCAGATCATATTGATCGTAACCGAAGAACACGCGGTCGCCGACGTTGACCACGAAATCTTGCTGTGAACCAGCCAAGGGTCCGCCGGTGCCCAGCGTGGCGCTGTCATCGGTCGTGGTGGTGGTGGCTTGATTGGTCGAATAGTTGCTATCGGTGGTGATCAGACCAGATTCAGGCTCGTTTTTCGAGCAGCCGGCGACGATGACCAGAACAGCGAGGAGGCTTAGAAGACGCGCACCCATGGTTTGTAACTCCTTACATTATGCAGCGGTATGCTTATATTTTGTGACAGGCAGGAAATTCTGTCGCTTTTACACGTAGAAAAGCGCAAAAAACTTCTCTGCCATTGATAGACCCCGGCCTGTTTTTGCGCAAGAGTCTTGTCGGCTCCTTATGAACGCTGATAGGAAAACAAGGTTCCTTAAACGTCAGTTGTTGCCCATAAGCTACACAAGAGATGATTATGATAAACTATGACAGCCCTATCGCCACCCCAAGCGCGCCGCCGCCGTACTTGCATGGCCTGAACCCGGCCCAGCTGGAGGCGGTCGAGCGCCTTGAAGGGCCGCTGCTGGTGCTGGCAGGTGCCGGTACCGGCAAAACCCGCGTGCTGACGACGCGGCTTGGCCATCTGTTGCAAACGGGCCGCGCCTTTCCGTCGCAAATTCTGGCGGTCACCTTTACCAACAAGGCCGCACAGGAAATGAAAAAACGCGTCAGTGCCATGCTGGGCGGCGCGGCGGTCGAGGGTTGGTGGCTGGGCACCTTTCATGCGCTGGCCGCCCGCATGCTGCGCCGACACGCAGAACTGGCGGGTCTTACGCCCACCTTCACCATCCTCGACGAAGACGACCAGTTACGCCTTTTAAAACAATTGATGGAAGCGGACAATATCGACACCAAGAAAACCCCGCCCAAGGCCGCCGGCGCCGTCATCCAGCGCTGGAAAGACCGCGCTCTGCTCCCCGACGATATTAGTCATGCCGATGCCGGCACACTGGCGGATGGCAAGCTCAAAAAAATCTATGCCGATTATCAGGCGCGGCTCCGCATTCTGAACGCCTGTGATTTTGGCGATTTGCTGTTGCACGTTATCGCCATGCTGCGCGACCCCAAAAACGCCGACCTGCTGGCAGATTATCAACGCCGCTTTAAATACATTCTGGTCGATGAATATCAGGATACCAACGTGGCGCAGTATATGTGGCTGCGCCTGCTGGCGCAGCAAAACAAAAACATCTGCTGTGTGGGCGACGACGATCAATCCATCTATGGCTGGCGCGGCGCCGAAATCGGCAATATTTTGCGCTTTGAACAGGATTTTCCCGGCGCCCATGTCGTCAGGCTCGAACAAAACTACCGCTCCACACCGCGTATTTTGAATGCCGCCAACGCGGTTATCGCCAATAACAAAGGGCGTCTTGGCAAAAACCTGTGGAGCGCCGAAGAAGACGGCGAAAAAATTCAGCTGCGTGGCGTCTGGGACGGGCTCCAAGAAGCCAATTTCGTCGCCGAAGAAATTGAACGCCTGCAACACCGCGGCACCGAACTGTCCGAGGTTGCCATTCTGGTCCGCACCGCCAGCCAGACCCGCCCTTTTGAGGAGCGTTTTTTACGCATGGGCATTCCCTATCGCGTCTTTTCAGGCCTGCGTTTTTATGAGCGCCAGGAAATTCGCGATGCCATTGCCTATTTGCGCGTGCTGGCACAACCCGATGACGATCTTGCTTTCGAGCGCATCGTCAATGTGCCCAAGCGCGGGATTGGCCCCGCCGCCCTCCAGAAGGTGAGCCAGCTGGCGCGTGCCCGGCAAACCTCACTCACCCGCGCTCTGGATCAATTGCTGGCGTCCGATGAACTGGCGGGCAAACAACGCCAGACCTTTTTGCAATTGGCCACTGATTTCACGCGCTGGCGCGGGCTTTTGCGCGAAATGAGCCATGCCGAGGTGGCGCAGATTGTGCTGGATGAAAGCGGCTATACCGCCATGTGGCAAGCCGACAAAACGCCGGAAGCGACGGGACGCCTGGAAAACCTGCGTGAATTCATCACCGCCCTGAATGAATTCGACAGCCTGGATGCCTTCTTGGAACACGTTTCGCTGGTCATGGAAAACGACGACAAGGCAACGGATACCTATGTATCCATCATGACCTTTCACGCCGCCAAAGGCCTTGAATACAATGTCGTCTTTTTACCTGGCTGGGAAGAAGGCCTGTTTCCGTCGCAGCGCGCCCTTGATGAAACCGGCATGAGCGGACTAGAGGAAGAACGCCGCCTGGCCTACGTCGGTATCACCCGCGCCCGTCGGCGCGCCTATATAAGCTTCGCCGCCAATCGGCTGTTGTACGGCAACTGGAATTCCAGCCTGCCGTCACGCTTTATCGAAGAACTGCCGCGTGACGAGGTCGAAACTGTGATCGAGGCGGGGCTCAACACCGGCGGCGGTCATGGCGGTGGCTACGGGGGCGGCTATGCCCCCCCGGCCCAACGCACCCGCTATATCGATTATTCCACCCCGCCCATCGAAAGCGTCAGTAAGCGCCAAGGCTCCGAGGGGGGCTATGCACCGGGCGACCGCGTCTTTCATCAAAAATTCGGCTACGGCGAAGTGGTCAGCGCCGACCATGACAAGCTGGATATCCTGTTTGACAAGGCAGGGCGTAAAAAAGTCATCGACAGCTTTGTTCGCCGCGCCGAAGAAGGCTTATAATTCAAAGCCTTAGTCCATGACGATGAAATCCGTGCAATTGGCGCGGTTTCGGCTTATTTTTGGGGCATCCACCGACGATTCATAAGGACGGCCTTTGTTGATGACCCGCTTTGCCTTTTCACGCGCAACTGCGCTGCTTTTCACCCTGCTGCTGGCACACCCGGCCGCCGCTGCGGATTCCCGCGTGGGCATTGCCGCCACGGTGAACGATGAAGTCATCACGCTGTCTGATGTCGATAACCGCGCCCAGCTTTACCTGGGCGGTCGCCCGGATAAGCCCACAGCGCAGCAACGGGTCACCTTACAAAAAGAAGTCCTCAACAAACTGATCGACGAAAAGCTGCAGCTGCAAGAAGCGAAAAATCTTTCCATCGATGTGGCGGATGAGCAAATCGCCCAAGGCTTTGCCGAAATCGCTCGGCAGAATGGCACAAGCCCCGAAGAATTCCGTGACCGCCTGCAACGCGCCGGCGTCAATACCGATACGCTGCGCGACCAGATCCGCGCGGAAATTGCCTGGGGTCAGGTGGTGCGTCGCCGCCTGCGGCCACAAGTCAACGTATCGGAGCAGGAAATCGACACGGCCATGCAGCAACGCGCCGGCCGCGCCAATGAACCGCAATATCATGTAGCAGAAATTTTCCTGGCAAGTGACGAGGGCAACGATAGCGCCATCGCCGCCGAAGCTGCTGCTATTTACCAAGCCCTTTTGAAAGGGGCACGTTTTTCCGACATTGCGCGCGCGCGCAGTCAAAGTCCTGGTGCCAATAACGGCGGCGATATCGGCTGGCTGGCCGAAAGCCAGCTGGCGCCCGAACTGCAGCCGGTGGTGCGCCAGTTGCAGCCAGGCATGGCCAGCACGCCCATCAAGGTGGAAAACGGCTATATGCTGGTGTTCTTGCGCGATAAAAAAGCCGATGCACAGACAGCTTTCACGGCGCCAGCCGCCGCGATGCCACTCCCCGTGGGAGAGCCCATTTTGCAGATGAAGCAATTGACCATCCCCGCCACCCCGGACGAGCCCAAGCCCGTCATTGCTGCCAAATTCGCCCGCGCCCAGGCACTGTCCGAGACCGCCAAAGATTGCGCGAGCCTTGATACCGCCGCCACCGAATTCGGCACCAAAACGGCAGCCGGCCCGCAAAAGCTGTCGACCCTGCCCGCCCCTATCGCCGCTGTTATGCGCGACCTTGCTGACAACGTCCTGAGCCCCCCCGTGCGCACGACCAACGGCATCAGCGTCTTTATGATCTGCAGCCGTGAAACGCCGCCAGCCCCCGTCCAAGCCATGGCTGCCCCGGTCGCCGCGCCGGCGATGGGCCCGGATACGGGCGGCATCCCCGCCCCGGGTACCTCAGCCGAAGAGACGGTGCGCGAAGCAATCGCCTCCGAAATCGGCTCGGACCGTTTGGTGCAAATGCAGGAACGTTATCTGCGCGATTTGCGCGCCACTGCCTTCATCGAACGCCGCCTGTGATCGTGGCGGATATCCCCGATCTTTCGCATCTGCCCCCTTTGCGCGACATCATTGCGCAGCATGGCCTCGCCGCTAAAAAATCGCTTGGGCAGAATTTTCTCCTCGACCTTAACCTGACCGCCAAGATTGCGCGCGCCGCCGGTAACCTTGATGGCGCCCATGTCATCGAAATCGGCCCCGGACCCGGCGGCCTTACCCGCGCGCTTCTTGAAACCCCATGCGCCAGCGTCACTGCCATCGAACGCGATGACCGGGCGGTGGCGGCCCTGGTGACGCTGGTCACCGCCGCCAAAGGCAAACTGACGCTGATCCCCGATGACGCCCTCAAGGCCGACTACACCACGCTTGCCCCCGCCCCCCGCGCCATCGTCGCCAACCTGCCCTATAACATCGCGACCGTCTTGCTCGTGGGCTGGCTGGAACATATCGGTGATTTCCGCAGCCTCACCCTGATGTTCCAAAAAGAAGTGGCCGAGCGTTTGGTGGCGACACCCAGCACCAGCGCCTATGGCCGCCTGTCGGTGATCACGCAATGGCTGTCGATCCCTGAAAAGAAATTCGACCTACCGCCGGAGGCTTTTACGCCCCCGCCTAAGGTCACCTCCAGCGTCGTGCATTTCGTGCCGCGCGTCCGTACCGATACGGTTACATTCAAGACGATGGAAAAAGTAACCGCCGCCGCCTTTGGCCAGCGCCGTAAAATGCTGCGCCAAAGCCTTAAATCCCTGGGCCGCCCTTCGGAAGAATTACTGGAAAAAGCCGGCATCGTTGGGACCGCGCGCGCCGAAGAAATCGACGTGGCGGGTTTTGTGCGCTTGGCAGAAGCTTTCAGCTAAATCAGGGTACCAGCGTTTCGACGAAGGCCGCCAAGTCAATCTGGCGCGTACGCTTCACCCGCTCGGCCGCAATGATGTCCTGTACGCGGGCGATGGTTTCTTCGAGATCACGGTTGACCAGGACATATTGAAATTCGGTGTAGTGGTCAATCTCGTCACGCGCCTTGGACAGGCGGCGGGTGATTTCTTCTTCACTGTCCTGGGCGCGGTTATGCAGGCGGTCCGACAACGTCTGCCAGCTGGGCGGCAGCAAAAAGATCGAGACGATATCATCGGGCGCATGGCGCGCGAGGCTCCGGTTGCCCTGCCAGTCGATATCGAACAAAACATCGCGGCCATCTTGCAGGGCTTTTTCGACGGGGCCGCGCGGCGTGCCGTAGAGATAGTTATTATAGACCAGCGCGTGTTCCAGCATCTCGCCCTTGGCGATCAGGTCTTCGAAATGGGGCTTGTCCATGAAGAAATAATGCGTGCCCTCGGCCTCGCCCGGGCGCATGGCGCGGGTGGTGGCAGAGACCGAGACCGTGGTTTGCGGATCGCGCGCCATGATGGCGCGGCTGACCGTGGTTTTACCCCCGCCCGGCGGCGAGGCCAACACCACCATCATACCGCGGCGGCGCATCGGGGCGGGGGCAGCGGGGGATGGCGTCGGGTCGGTCATGGGCTTCCTTTGGGCTGGGTGCATGGCTTTCTCGAACAGGCGCGATTGCGATGTGGCAAAGACCGGCATGATAGGCTATGTTTTTGCCGGACACTTTAGTTAGAGTGTCCTCGTTTTTATACCGCTTCGGCGGATTCGTCACAAGCCACGCCAGGCCAATTCATATGAAAAACCCAAATGTCATTCTGATCACCGGCGCCTCCAGCGGTATAGGGGCAGCGCTTGCCCTCAATTACGCCCAGCGCGGCATTAAATTGTTGCTGATGGGCCGCGATGCCGCCCGTCTTGCCCAGATTGAACAGCTTTGCCGCGCCAAAGGGGCCGCGGTTAAAACCTCGACCATTCCGGTGACCGACGGCCCGGCGCTGCGCGATCAGTTACTGGCTTGGTATGACCAAGAACCGATTGATCTCGTGGTCGCCAATGCCGGTATCTCGGGCGGCGGTCTCATCCGCCATGGCGATCATCAGTCGCGCTTTGAAGAAGTCATGACCATCAACGTCAACGGCACGCTGAATACCATCCTCCCCTTAATTGGCCGGATGCAGCAGCGCCGCCGCGGCCAGATTGCCTTGATGAGTTCGCTGGCAGGCTATCGTGGCCTCCCCACGGCCGCTGCCTATAGTAGCAGCAAAGTAGCGATACGCGCCCTGGCTGAATCGCTGCGCCCTGTCCTGGCCCGCGACGGCATTGGCGTCAGCGTTATTCACCCCGGTTTCGTCAAAACGCCGCTCACCGACGTTAATCCCTTCTGGATGCCATTTTTGATGACAGCGGACAAAGCGGCCGAGAAAATCCGCGCCGGCCTCGCGGCCGATCGCCGCCAAATCGCTTTTCCTTGGCCGATGGTCTGGCTGTCGCGCTTGATAGCGTTTTTGCCGAACGCCTGGGCGGATAAATTCTTGGCCCGCGCACCGCGCAAAGATTAAAAAGCGAAGGGCTCATCCGGAATAACAGGTGCCGCCGGTTCTGCCGGGGCCATCATATTTTCTGAAATGACGGGCTCTACCGGCACCGCCTCGACGCGGGGGCCAATCTCGGCTACTGGCGGGGTGACGACGGGGTTAACAGGCGCTGCCGTTTTAGTAAAGGGCCACAGCGTGTCGGGTAAATGCGTACAGCCCGTGGGCGCCACCAGGCACAAGATAGCCAGCCATGTCACAAAGCAACGACGCACATGATGCTCCCTCAAGCAACCTTTTCATCCAGTCTATAGCGGTTTCCGCCGATATCGCCAAGCCCCACCATAAAAAAAGCCCCCCGTTTCACCGGGGGGCTTTTTGTCGTCTAGGGGTGTCTGATTAGTTACCAGGGGCGCGGCAGCGTTGGGTGCGGGCAATCACCGCGCCGGTGGCATTGGTTTCAACCTCGGTGATCACACCATGTTCGCAAGTTAGCGCTTCGCTGGCAGGCGCCGCAGGGGTTGCCACAACAGGGGCTGCAACCGCAGGCGCGGTCTCGACGACAGGCGTTTCAACCACAACTTCTTCGGTGGGGGCCGCAACCGTTGCGGTTTCTTCGCTGGGGACGACAGCATCGGTTGCAACGGTGGTATCGGTACCCTCGACGGTGACATCGGTCACAGCCGTTTCTTCGGTCAGGGTTGCGACCTCAACCGGAGTTTCAACCACGGGAACAACGGCGGGGGCAACCGGGGCCGCAACCGCGGGGACGGCGGGCGCTTCTTCGGTTTTCGAGCAACCGGCAACCGCAAAAGCCGCCGAGGCGCAAAGAGCAAGTAAAACAGATTTGGGGGACATGGATATTTCTCCGGTGGTGTTAGGTGATGAAACGATGGTCCAGCCAGAATCTGTAAGGACCACAAAAGATGCATATACATAATAAGTTTCGATAACGCGCGCAAGGAAAAACGCGTATATGTTTTAATCTATTGTTTTTTCAAGATAAAATAGAGCGCCGGTGTCGGTAGCAGTGGCACCCATCCAGCGGATTCCCGCTTCTTCGCAGAAAAGACGAAAGTCTGTTTCCGTGGCCGGATCGGAGACTTGCACCGTCAGCCGCACAGAGCCCGCGGCACCCAGCAAAATTTTGCGAGCCTTGAGAACGGGCAGCGGACAGATAAGCCCTCGCGCATCCAGGGTCAGCTCGATCATGGCAGCACGGCCCCCATCAAATCGCCAATCGATAGCTGCGACAGGTCGTCGCTTTGCACCCAGGTGGTCTGGCCAGCGGGCAAAAGATCACGGGCGGGATCTTCGCCTTCGCTCAAGATCACCGTGCGCGCCCCCGATAGAGCCACCAAAAGCGTCATCGCATCGCCGCCGCCCAGCCAGGCGTCGCAGTGCCGCGCCAATGAAACCGCTTCTGGCAGACCAATGGGTCCTGTGAGGTCGCGGCATTGGGGCGCCGCCTTTAAAAAAGCCTGCCACCAG
>JAIXUW010000334.1 GCA_027483355.1 Alphaproteobacteria bacterium | reverse complement strand
GGGTATAAATCATTGGTAGCGGTCGCACGTACATCGCCAAAGTCACGCGCCTTACGGGCGCCCGCATCGGATTGACCCGGGGGCGGCGCGAAGGGTGAAAGATCCGTGACATTCAAACCGGTCAATGCCTTGTGCCATTCAGCGGGAGGTAGATAAAGGCTTTCGAGTGGCACCGGTTTGTACTGCGTCGCCGCCATCATACTTTGGCGGGCCGCGTAGAGATCGGCGATTTGCTGATAGCGGCTGTCGCGGGCCTGTTCGACTTGATGGTCCAAGGTGACCTGTGCCCCGGGCATATAATCAAACAATGTATCCAGCTGATCGTAATAGAGCGGCAACCAATGCTCGAGGCCCGCATAGACCCGCCCCTCGCTGATGCTCTCATAGAGACCATCATCATCGGTAACTGCCCCAAACAGCTGACGATATTTACTGCGGAAATTTTCGATTGCTTTGGGTGTCAGCATGACTTCGGATACGGGATAAAGCGCGAAAGTTTTTTTATCACCTGTGGTGCGCTGGCTGAGTGCATCAAACGAGCGTATTTTTTCGACATCATCGCCAAAAAGGTCAAGGCGCAAAGGCTCGGGCGCGCCGGACGGAAAAATATCAATCAAGCCGCCGCGGATCGCGTATTCCCCGGCCTCGCGCACGGTTTCGCTACGGTGATAGCCATTGGCCACCAGAAAATCGAGCATACGCTGCCGATCGAGGCGCTCGCCCGTTTTGACGGCAAAGGACGCATCGGCCAGTTGCGCGCGCGGCAAGGTACGCTGAGTCAGCGCCGCCACTGTGGTCAGGACGATGACAGGTTTACCGCCGATACCTTGCTGCAGCCGGGTCAGCGTCATCAGCCGCTCGCCGGTCACTTCAGCCCGGGGCGACACGCGGTCATAAGGCAGGCAATCCCAGGCGGGAAAGCGCAAAACCTCGACATCGGGGGCGAAATACTTCAGCGCGTCGCTCAGCTGTTCAAAGCGACCATCATCGGACGCCACGTGCAGCAGCGGCCGCCCGGCGATGCGGCGGGCGGTTTCGGCCAGATAAACGGGCAAATAGCCGTCCGGCACACCATAGAGCGTGGTGCGCACGGACACGGCCGCCGATGTGCGGTGAACCTCTGTCATGACAGGGCTTAGATAGCATCAGGGCTTGTAAAAATCCAACAGGATCTGCAAAAGCGGCCCTTCTTCTTCAACCGGCGGTTCCTCTTGCCGGGTCAGCCAATTATAGATGTCTGGGTCGCTGTTGGATAAAAAGGCGTCATAGGCATCCAGCAGCGGCGCGTCCATCTCGGCCAGTTTCGCCTCGGCAAAGCGGCCCAGCAGCAAATCCATCTCGCGCGTGCCGCGGTGCCAGCTGCGAAACAGTAAACGCTTGCGTTTTATGGATATATTGTCCTCAGGCTCAACTTCGGGCATAATCAGGCGGCTTTCATTCTATTTGTAAACGGGGACATTCTATGGCCATCGGCAATTTCATCAAGAACAATCTGGCCCTGGTCGCCGGACTGGCCGTGCCGGTCGTGCTGGTGGTGGGTTTTTTAATCTCGGCGCAAGTCGGCCGCTTGGTCAATGACCCGCCACGGCACCTCGCCTATTTCGTCATCGAAAACCGCACGGATGGCGGCGATACTTCGCTCAACCTCGATGTCAACCCTGATGGCCGGGTGAGCGCACGCTTGAGCGCTGTCACCACGAATGTCAACAGTGGCTATAGGCCCCCAGCCCAACAAGATGTGCTCATTTCTTATGACTTCACTACTGGCAAGATTGAAGAACTTCCCATTACGCCACCTCAAGATCAAACCACAGGTGTTTTCCTGCCTGAAAACTTAGCCCAGCTACGGGTGAATAAATCACCTATCGCACCCGACGGCTATGCCCTTTCCTACGGCGCCGGTCGGCATGGCTTTGTCGGGGACGTTTTCTCGTATAACTATGGCTACAACTATCGTGCCCGTAAAGGTGCGGCGGTTTATCGCTTTAATGACAGCATCCCCACCGGTCAGGCTTATCGCTATTACGCCCCGTCGCAATCGGCGCGCTTTCTGGGCTGGTCCACAGAACCACATAACCCAGGTAACAGCGCACCATGACAAACCTCGACTCCACGGCCCGCGCCGAAGCTCTCAATGACATCGTTTTACTGGCTGAACGCTATGCGATCAGCGGGGCTGAAATTGCCGGCGCCCGCAGCGCCGCCCAATCGGTCAGCGGCCATATCGCCACCCAGAAAAGCATCATGTCGCGGCTGTTTAATTACATCGGCGGCATTCTGGTTTTCTGCGGCTTTGCGGTGTTTGTTGCCATGTATTGGGATGATTTCGCCCCCGCCTTCCGCGTGGCCATCACCTTGGGCACGGGCTTTTGCGCCTTTGTCGCCGCTGTTGCCTATAGCCGCCGCGGCCAATTCAGCGGTGCTATCGCCCCGCTGTTCTTGATCGCCGCGTTTTTTGAAACCAGCGGGCTTTTCGTTATGCTTTATGAATACGGCAGCGGTGATAACTGGCGTCATGCGGTATTGTTCATCAGCGGTCTGGTCGGTTTCCAATTCGCGATGACCTATATCGCCATACGTCAAGGCGTGCTGGCTTTCTTTGCGCTCTTGCTGGGCGGCGTTTTCGCCAGCACTGGTATGGATCTCATTGGTATTGATTACAATGTTATTGGTATCGGCATCGGTATTGCCTACCTTTGTCTGGCCACGGCGCTTAGCCAAACCTTGACGGCGCGGCAGGCGGGCTTCTGGCATTTGGCGGGCGCGCTTTTTTTAATGTGCGCGTTTTATGATGTGGTCGAGAACACCGCCTATGACATCACCTTTGCAGGTCTGGCAGCTTTGCTGGTTTATCTGAG
>JAIXUW010000350.1 GCA_027483355.1 Alphaproteobacteria bacterium | reverse complement strand
ACCTCGATGCGGCTGGCCAGCATCTCGGAATAGACCATCCCGGCGCCAAAGCGGCGCACGGCGCGGCGAAACGGCCGGTCGGTAATACCGGTCATCGGGGCCACAAAGACCTTATTTTCAGCGCCTAAAGCGGCAAGAGCGGGGTGTAATATCATCTGATAAGACTGGTTAATTTTGGTGCTGTGCAAAAACTACTTGCATTTTACGGGAATTGGAATATGTTTCGTGTCGCGTCGAGATGAAACTCTGGCCAGCGGCACAGACTGCTGGCTTTGAACACCCCGCTTTTTCCAATGCGTTTTGTTATGAGAGTTCACGCCCGGAGCCGGACAAATGGTTGTCCCGTCTCTCCGGCGCTTTGCGCTCTTTAATCCATGTTTCAAATGAAACATGGCGTAAACGTAGTATTGAGAAAAAGGACTATCCCTATGACTGGCTTTTCCGTTTTCGGCCTGCCCGAAACGCTGCTGACCGCACTCGACAAAATTGGTTTTAACGAACCCACCCCGATTCAGGCGCAAGCCATTCCCTATGCGATGAAAGGCCAGGACGTTCTGGGCACCGCATCGACCGGCACCGGCAAGACCGCAGCCTTCGCTCTCCCCATGATCAATCACCTGTTGAAGTCGCCCAAAAGCGTCGCTCTGGTGATGACGCCGACCCGCGAGTTGGCAACCCAAGTACTCTCCACCATGGAACCGTTGCTTTTGATGCACCGCGACCTGCACACCGCCTGCCTGATCGGCGGCGATTCGATGGGCAAACAGCTGGGCCAGCTTAATCGTCGTCCCCGTTTGATCGTTGGCACGCCAGGTCGTATCAACGATCACCTATCGCGTGGCTCGCTGTGGCTTGATCGCGCCGATTTCCTCGTTCTTGATGAAACCGATCGTATGCTGGATATGGGCTTTGGCGTGCAGATTGAAAAAATCATCGTCAAAATGGCGAAGCCCCGCCAGACCCTGATGTTCTCGGCCACCCTGCCCAAAGAAATTATTTCGATGGCGCAACAATACCTGAAAAGCCCGCAGCGTGTTTCCGTTGGCACCATCAACAAACCGGCGTTGAACATCAAGCAAGTACAGGTCAACACCACCGAGGGCGAAAAATATAACGAGCTGCTCGATCAATTAAAAGCCCGCGAAGGCTCGGTCGTGGTTTTCGTGAAAACCCGCCATGGTGCTGCACGTCTCGCCAAAAAGCTTTGCGGGGAGCAACACGGTGCCGATGCCATCCATGGTGATCTGCAGCAGAAAAAACGCGAGCGTGTGATTCAGGCTTTCCGTGATAGCAAGTTCCGCGTGTTGGTGGCAACCGATGTCGCCGCCCGTGGTCTGGATATTCCGCATATCGCCCACGTCATCAACTATGACCTGCCGCAATGCCCGGAAGACTATATTCACCGTATCGGTCGTACCGCCCGTGCCGGCGCGCTGGGCGAAGCGGTTAGCCTCCTGACCCCCGCCGATTTTGCCAAGTGGCGTGCGATCACCAAGCTGATCAGCCCGGAAGAGGACCGCAACGCGCGTGCCAGCAAATCCGAGAGCAGCAACAGCCCCTATCAAAACAAAAAAGGTCCGCGCAAATCATCGGGCGCACCCTTTAAAGGTGCCCGTGATGGCCGCAGCCGTACCAATGATGACCGCCGCGACGATCGCCGCGATGGCCGTCGTGACGAGCGTCCGGAACAGCGCGTCGAGCGCAAAGCCTATGGTCGCAGCCCGTTTGGTTCGAACGAGCGTGACCAGGCGCCACAACCCCGCCGTGACAGCCGTTATGCCGAACAGCGCCCCAGCCGTGGTGATGAACGTCCCCGCAGCAACGAGCGCAACCGCGGCGGTGAGCGTACTGAAAAAGTCTGGAACAATTATGAGCGTCCCAGCGAACAGCAGCGCGCCCGTCCTGCTGAGCGGAACTGGGGTGATCGTCCCCGTACCGATACCCGGGGTGGCGAACGTGACCGTTCCTGGGGGGATCGTCCGCGCTCGGCCGATAGCCGTGATGCACGTGGCCCGTCCCGTGGTCCTGCACGTGGTCGTCCTGCAGCGGGCAAAGCTGCGGGTGCACCGCGCGGTGGCAAACCGGCCAACGGTCGTCCGCGTTGGGCTGCATAATACTGATCTATAAGGTATTTAATATTGGGGCCGGGGGCATTGAAGCCTTCCGGCCCCAATACTATATTCTGGGGGTCAAATAAGGGTGACGTGCATGAAACAACATAAAACGGATGTGATCATCATAGGGGCGGGGCCTGTTGGTCTGGCCATGGCGCTTGGTCTCTCGCAACAGGGGCTTGATTGCACCATCATCGAAAAAAAACCCGGCGATAAATACGCGGAACCTTCTGATGACGGCCGTGAAATTGCCCTGACCCATCGTTCGGTTGCTTTACTGAAGCGTTTAGGTGTTTGGGAAGCGATCGCCCGCCATGATCTGGGGCAAATAAAAACCGCCCATGTCCTCAACCGCCGCTTTGCCAGCCCGTTGTCGTTCACGTCTGAGGGGACGGGTAAAGAGCGTTTATCCGCGATGGTGCCCAATGCCGTTATTCGCAAGTCGCTCTACGCGGTGGTGCGTGACGTTAAAAATATCACCCTGCAGTTTGAAAGTGAAGTGACAGCTGTCTCGACACACGCAAACGGTGGTGAAGTGACGCTGGATAACGGCCAAACCATCGCGGCGCGGCTGATCATTGCCGCCGACAGCCGCGTGTCACCGGCCCGTCAGATGATGGGCATAGATGTTGAAAAGCTTGATTTTAAAAAGACGATGATCCTGGCCAAAGTGGCCCATGAAAAACCCCATAACGATACAGCCCATGAGTGGTTTCAGGCTGACCGTACCTTGGCAATTTTACCACTGGCTGGCCAGCATTGCTCGGCCGTGCTGACGGTGGAACATGAGGAAGCCGAAGAATTGTTGCAGTTGGATGATACGGCTTATGCGGCGCGTATCGAAAACTGGTTCGAGGGCCGTCACGGCAAAATGACCATGGCGGGGCCGCGCAATGCCTATCCATTAGGTGCCAATTACGCAAAAAGCTTTTACGGGCCATCGTTTATTCTGGTGGGCGACGCAGCGGTGGGAATGCACCCTGTAACGGCGCATGGCTTTAACTTCGGCTTACGCGGCGTTGAAACGCTGTCTGATATCGTTGCGGGCGCGAAGCGTCGCCGGCAGGATTGGGCGGCACCGGCACTGCTCGCGCAATATAACCGTGTGCAACGCCTGGCTACGCGCCCGCTCTATCTGGCGACCAATTTTATTGCAACGCTCTATACCCGGCGCGGGCCATTATCGGTTTTGGCACGGCAGGGTTTGCACGCGCTTGCACGCAAAGTCCCATTTGCGCGTCAGTTGATTAACCGCCAATTGGTGGATGCCGGGCGCAGTTGAGCCTTACTTGCCCGTGACCAGTGAACGCAGCACCGCGTTGACAACGGCCAGAATAATGGCCCCGAAGAAAGCCGCGATAAAACCGCTCACTTCAAAAGTGCCAATCAGGCTGTCCGCCAGCATCAGCATCAGCGCGTTGATGACCAGCAAGAACAGGCCAAAAGTCAGAATGCTGATGGGGAAGGTGACCACTTTCAGAAACAGGCCAACCGTCGCATT
>JAIXUW010000196.1 GCA_027483355.1 Alphaproteobacteria bacterium | reverse complement strand
ATTCTAGCCCCAGAGCGGTGAAGATAGCTTTAAAAATAGGATAAATGCCAGCCATTAAGGGGCAAAACCCTGTTTTCTTACTAGTGACGCTGCAGATGATCGCGCAGTTGATACCACAGCATACCCAGCATAAAGAGGGGCCGTTTGGCCAAGGTGCCCCCCACAAACGGTACATGCTTGATGCGTGTATACAGATCAAAACGCTCGGCCGTCCCCCGGACCGCCTCGGCCAATAGACGTCCCATCAGATTGGCCGCCACCACGCCATAACCGGCAAAGCCATGGGCATATAAGACGTGCGGCGCCAGCCAGCCCACATCGGGCAGGCGATTGATCGTCATATCCAGGGGGCCATGCCAGCAATGATCGATGCGCACATTGGCCAGACTGGGGAATATGGCGGCCAGGCGCTGTCGCAGGTCTTTTTCCTCGTGCCCGAAATCATGCCCGCTGTAATTACAGTTGCCGCCCAAGAGCAGCCGGTTGTCGTGGGTGCGGCGGAAATAGGTCAGGACAAAATTGGCATCGGCCACGGCCACATTACGCGGCAGCAGTTCTACCAGGGCATCGCCCAAAGGCGCTGTGGCAATCATATGGGCACGAGCGGTGATAGATTTAGCGAGTGGTTTTTTCATCTGCGGCAGGTCAATGGCGCCGGCCACAATAACGTATGTCGCTTTGACCGTTGCGCCAGCCGCTGTTTTGACGATGGCGCTGGTCGTATCGCTATAGTCTATGTCGGTCACCACCGTGTCGCTGTAAAGTTGTGCCCCATAGTGTTGCGCGGCCTGGGCGATACCTTGCGCGTAATCATAGGGATTGAAGTGGCCGCTGCGATCATCGTGCAACCCGCCGATGTAAAGGGGGCTGCGTATATAGCTTGCCATGTCGGGTTGATCAACCATCGTCAAGCCGCCATGGCCAAAGCGATCCCAATCGGCGATTTCGGCGGCGAATTCGCGTAAATGCCGTTTGGTCATCGCGGCATTCAGATATCCAGTATGAATATCGCAGTCGATCGCGTGTTCCTTGATGCGCTGGTGAATAAGGGCGATGCCCTCCAGGCTCATCTCCAGCATGGCTTTGGCGATATCATCACCGTAACTGGCCGCGAGCCAGCCGGGTGGTTTGGCCCAGCCGCGCTGAATATGCCCCCCGTTACGACCGGAAGCGTCATAGGCCATCATGGGCCCCGCCTCGAGCACGCAGACTTTATAACCGGCCCTTGCCAGCTCCAAAGCGGCGGAAAGCCCCGTAAAACCGCCGCCGACGATACAAACATCCGAGTTGACCGTGCCCGATAGCACGCCTAGAGTCGGGGCATGCAGCCGCGCCGCATGGTGATACCATGGTTTCCGGAATGTTTCGGTAGGCTCTGGGCGCATGACTATTTCGCAGTACGGCTAAGGACATCTGAAATCATGGACAAGCTAGAAGAATTCATCCGCCAGCACAAGATCACCGAAGTTGAATGCCTGGTACCGGATATGTCGGGCATTGCGCGGGGCAAAATTATTCCCGCCGAAAAGCTTTTGCGCATCTTGCGCGAACGCGGCATGCCCATTCCGGAGTCGGTTTTTCTGCAAACGGTGACCGGCGATTACCCTGAAGGTGATGTGTTGAGCCCGTCGTTGGGCGATGTCTATATGGTGCCCGATTACGACACCGTACGGCTGGTACCCTGGTATAAAGAACCCACCGCCCAGATCATTTGCGATGCCTTTAATGGTGATGATACACCGGTCAGTTTTTCATCGCGTTATATCCTGCGCAAAGTTATCGCTGAGTATGAAAAGCGTGGCTGGAAGCCGGTGACCGCGCCCGAGCTTGAATTTTATCTGGTGGCGGTCAATACCGACCCGGATATTCCGTTGCAGCCGCCGATTGGCCGTTCCGGTCGGCAGGAAAGCGGTCGGCAGGCCTATGGTATTGACGCGGTCAACGAATTCGACCCCATTTTTGAAGATGTCTATGATTACTGTGAAGCGCAGGAGGTCGATATCGATACGCTGAGCCACGAGGCGGGGGCAGCGCAGATTGAGGTCAACTTCAATCATGGTAACCCCATCGACGTGGCCGATCAGGCCTTTTTATTCAAGCGCACCGCCCGCGAAGTGGCCATGCGGCACGGCGTCTATGCAACCTTCATGGCGCAGCCGATGCAGCATCAGCCAGGTAGCGCCATGCACATTCACCAATCAGTGGTGGACATCAACACCGGCCGCAATATCTTTGCCAATGAGGATGGCACCGATAGTAAGTTGTTCCGCAATCATATTGCGGGTTTGCAGAAATATCTACCGAGCGCGATTGTGCTGTTCGCACCAAATGTGAATTCCTATCGTCGCTTTGGCCACAAAGAAACCGATAGTCCCATCAACGTTGAATGGGGTGTCGATAACCGCACCGCCGGCTTGCGCGTGCCGATTTCGAAACCGGAAAACCGCCGGGTTGAAAACCGTCTGCCGGGTGCTGATGGCAACCCTTATCTGTCGCTGGCGGCGACGCTTGCCTGTGGTCTCTTGGGCATGATTGAAGAACTGGAGCCGACCGAGGCGATCAAGGGCAATGCCTATAAAAAAGGCTCGTCCCTGCCGTCGCATCAATTCGATGCCATCAAGAAGTTTAAAGCGGCGAAACCTTTGCAGGAACTGCTGGGTGAAGAATTTGCCCGCGCCCTCATTGCCATTAAGGAAACGGAATATAAGGCATATAACGCCGTGATTTCTTCCTGGGAGCGTGAGAACCTTTTGCTGAACGTCTAACAGTAAAGCCTATACCTTCATGACCCTGACGCTCATCGCCCGCAACCCCTATACCCGCCAGCTTGGCTTGGTCATGGCCAGTGGGGCGGATGATTGTCTGGGGGGGAGTGTGGTGGAAGAGGCGGTCAATGCCCTGGGCCGCCCGGCGCTGATCGTTTTGCAGGGCAAAAGTGATCGTGATTTGAAACGCAAATTAGGTAATGCCTATTTGCAGGGACAGAAAATCCCCCAGCTGATGCAATATTTGGCCGATACGGACTCGGCGCTGCCGTTGCGGCAGGTGCTAATGGCCTCTTTTGATCAGCCGCTGCAAGCGATCACCGGTAAATTTTGCGGCGCCTGGGCGGGGCAGAGTGTCGATGAACATTTACTGGTAGCGGGTAATCTTTTGAACAGTTCCATCGTGCTGGACCGCCTACGTAAAGGTTATCTGCGCGACCTGCATGCGCCAATGCGCTATCGGCTGTTGGAAGCCTTGCGGGCAGGGCTGTCAGCCGGGGGAGATTTACGCGGGCACGCGTCAGCCGGGATGATTGTCACGGGTGATCAGCCTTATCGTCTGACGGTGACTGGCAGTCGCCAGCCGCTGGCGGATCTGACCGCCCATATTGCTTAAGGGATAACCCGTCATGCTGACCTGGCATACCGCTGCTTTTGATGATCTGACAGCTCGACAGCTGCATGATATTTTACGCTTGCGCTCGGGTATTTTTCAAATCGAGCAGAACTGTCTTTATGCCGATATTGATGGCGAGGATCTGGGTGCCCTGCATATTTTCGGGACCGATGACGCCGGGCGGCTGCTGGCGGCTGCGCGCCTTTTTATGCCAGGGGATATCTATCAAGGTGCGCCGCAGGATATGGCCTGGATTGGCCGCGTCGTGGTGGCCGCCACTTTGCGCGGCCATGGGGTGGGGCATGAGCTGATGCGGGTCTGTTTAGCCACCATTCGCGCGCGGCATCCGACCGCCATGATTGCCCTTTCAGCGCAGGCGCATTTGCAGCGTTTTTATGCGGCGCATGGCTTTTTACCGCATGGCACGCCATATCAAGAAGACGATATTCCCCATATCGAGATGCGATTAACGTAATGCGTGTTAAAAACGCACCGCAACATGCTGAAATTGCATTATATTTTATTGACGATTATCGAGAGGTGTCGTAGAATGAACTTGTGAACGTTGAAATAGGGGCACGATCATGAGATTTTTTGACATTTTCAAGCCAGCCACTCCGGGCCTTACCGAGCGCTTCCGCCGTGACGACGTTGCGGTTTCGATGGCGGGTGACCCGGCGCAGATTGCAGGCTACTTGCGCGAACAAAAGCAGCCACAGCCGTCCCAGCAGCATCATAAAAGATAATCCTTTTCGCCAAGCTCAATAGAAAAGGCCTTTCCTTGGCGGAAAGGCCTTTTGTGTATTTAAAAGCATTGGATGTATCAAAGCGCTTTATCGTCAATTTTTCTGCTGCGGCGCAGCAGCTTGGGCATTAAAAAGAACTCCAGGAAACCAAGTGCCATCAAAGCACCGGCCATAATTTTCTGAGTTGTCGCATCAAGGCCCAGCCTGACGGCAATACCGCCGGCATTCAACCAGATGCTAACCCCCGCCAGGATCATGATGGCGGCAAATAATTTGATGACGCCAATCAACTGAGCGATTTTTTCAGGGGAGACGTTTCTAAAAGGTGCGCTATTCATTTTTCTATCCTTATCTTTTTTTAATTAAAAAGCCCTTCGTTCAGTAAAGAGCGAAGGGCTTTTTAGTGTCAATTTAATGATCAGGCAGGTTTGGCTTCGGCCGGGGTATCTTCGACGGCTTCGTCCTTTTTCTTCTTGGCCTTGTCCGACACTTTTTTCTTGTCTGAGAAGATAATCAGCGGCGGGGTGTTGTTGATGATGTTCTCGCCTTTGACGATGACTTCTTCGGCGCCTTCCATACCCGGCAGCTCGTACATGGTATCGAGCAGATAGGTCTCGAGGATCGAACGCAGGCCGCGGGCACCGGTATTACGTTCGATGGCGCGTTTGGCGACCTCAATCAAGGCGTCTTCCTGGAAGGTGAGTTTGACGCCTTCAATGTCAAAGAGGCGGGCATATTGTTTCGTCAGCGCGTTCTTGGGTTCGGTCAGGATCTTGACCAAGGTCGCTTCGTCCAGATCATCAAGCGTCGCCAAAACCGGCAGACGACCGATGAATTCGGGGATAAGGCCGAACTTCAGTAGATCTTCGGTTTGCAGGTCGCGCAGGACAGCGCCCTGACGGCGTTCATCCGGCCCCTGGACATTGACGCCAAAGCCGATACCGGCGTTGCGGCTGCGGCTCGAGATTATTTTCTCGATACCGGCAAAAGCGCCACCGCAGATGAACAAGATATTGGTCGTGTCCACTTGCAGGAATTCTTGCTGTGGGTGCTTACGGCCACCTTGCGGCGGGACGGCAGCAATGGTGCCTTCCATCAGTTTCAGTAAGGCCTGTTGCACGCCTTCGCCCGATACGTCGCGGGTGATGGAGGGGTTGTCCGACTTGCGGCTGATTTTATCCACCTCGTCGATGTAAACAATACCGCGCTGCGCCCGTTCGATGTTGTAATCACAGTTTTGCAGCAGTTTAAGGACGATATTTTCAACGTCTTCACCCACGTAACCGGCTTCGGTCAACGTGGTGGCATCGGTGATGGTGAAGGGCACGTCAAGAATACGGGCGAGCGTTTGCACCAGGTGCGTTTTACCCGTACCGGTGGGGCCGATCAGCAGGATGTTCGACTTCGAAAGCTCGATGTCGCTTTGCTTGGACAGGCCTTCGTCGATACGTTTGTAGTGGTTGTGGACAGCCACAGACAACACCCGCTTGGCGCGTTCCTGGCCGATGACGTAATCATCCAGAACTTTGTTGATTTCACGCGGCGTCGGCGTGCCCTTGCCGGTTTTGACCAGCTGGGTTTTGTCTTCTTCCTGGATGATATCCATGCAGAGCTCGACGCATTCATTACAAATGAACACGTTTGGCCCCGCGATCAGCTTTCTGACCTCGTGCTGGCTTTTGCCGCAGAAAGAGCAATACAGCGTATTTTTGTTATCCCCTGAACCCGTCTTGCTCATATGGTATTTTTTCCTTTCTTATCAGGCAGCAGACTAATAACCAGCATAGATCACCCAAGGGCGGTTGCCAAGGTTTCGTCGATTGATTTCAAAGGATCTTGCCAATACGCCGACCACCCCATACGTTCATTTAGCGCGCGGCGTGATTAAGAAAAGGTTAGCGGTCATTATGAATATTTCAATTGATGAGCTTGTGGACAACTTTGCCCTGTTTGAAGACTGGGAGGAGCGCTATCGCTACCTGATCGATCTGGGCGGGCAGTTACCGCCCATGGAGGAGGCGCTGAAAACACCGGCCAGCAAAGTGCAGGGCTGCATGAGCCAGGTCTGGCTGGTGACGGGGTGGAACGATGCCGGCCAACTGACCATGCGGGCCGATAGTGACGCGCAGATTGTGCGGGGGCTGATTGCTGTCCTCACCGCCCTTTTTGCCGGTCAATCACGCGCGGAGATTTTGGCCGCCGACATCAATGCGGTTTTTGCCAAACTGGGGCTTGATCAGCATCTCAGCCCCAACCGGCGTAACGGGTTTTATGCCATGGTCGACCGTATCCGTCAGTTTGCGGCGAGTGACGCCACGGCGGGTACAGCATAATTTCAGCGGCCCGTATATTTGATCGAAGAGCCAAGCGTTTCGTAATCGTTTTTGAAACGCCGGTTTTCCAGCGAAAAAGCGATATGCACCAGCGTCACACTTTCAAGACCGGAAAGATAATGCACGGCGTGAAACTGTACGCGCTGATCCTGGCCGATTTCATAGCCGGTGAGGGTCGCCCATTTCAGTGTTTTAGATCCGCCCGAGAAGCTCACTTTCTGCTTTTCCAGCGAGAGCGATGACACTTGGTTTTCCAGCGCCTGCGTCAATTGATCTTGGCTTAGGTTTTGCAGGCTATCGGCTGTGGCTTGCAGGGTGTCAACCTTGATGGTCATGGCGTCACCGGTGTCACTGTCGACGCGTTTGTATAAAGCACTCTCACCAATCGTGGCGATATCAACCGGCGGTTTGATCTGTAGCGCGCCGGGCAGGGGGCTGTTAGCCCAGATACTACTGACCGAGGGGGCTTCGGGCATCAATAAGCTGTATTCGCCTTCTGCCGCAGCGTAACGCACAAATTCATCCTGTGCGTTTGCAACGGTCGTCAAGCAAATCAGACAGAAAAGAGCGCTCAGGGTGAAAATACGCATCAGCTGTTCCTTTCCCAGGTGGCGGGATCGGCTGGCGATTGCTGACCGGAAGTAAGGTCTTTCACTTCATGCGGCTGGTCGTCTTTGAACGGCGGGAACCACACAAAGGGTATATTTTTCTTTTCGGCATAAGCCAGCTGATTTTTAATCTTGGCATCGCGGTGATAAAGTTCGACATTGAAGCCACGGGCGCGGAGCGTATTGGCGGTGGCCGCGGCCTCGGTCCGGCGCGCCTCTTCGGGTAAAACCACCAGAATATCGGTGGGACACTTGCGGCCCGGGGTGATCATGTTTTTATCCAGCAACAAACCAAACAGACGGGTAAGCCCCAGCGATGCCCCGACACCGGGCAGTTTTTGGTTGATGAAGGCGGATGCTAGATTTTCATACCGGCCACCACCGCCAATCGATAGATCAGCGAAAGTTTTAGTATCGGCAAAGCGGACTTCCATGACGGTGCCGGTGTAATAATCAAGCCCGCGGATAATACCCAAATTGACAAGTACTTGCGTGCCGAATTGTGGCGCCAGTTGATCAATAACAAAGGCCAGTTCATCCAGACCCTCGTCGAGTTCGGGGTGGCTGACCCCCAAAGCCCGGACCTGCACCACAAAAGCGCTGTCATGGGCGCGGATAGCTGCCAGCCCCAGGCAAGCGGTGATCTTATCGGAGGCAATGCCGGCGGCTGATAAAATATCCGTTACCCCTTTGGCGCCTATTTTATCGAGTTTGTCGAGTGTGCGGGTGGCAAGGGTTGCATCTTCGATGCCGAGGCCTTTTAAAAACCCCGTGACGATTTTGCGGTTGTTCAACTGCATCACCACCGGGGGTATATCGAGTGCTTTATAAGCAGACAGCAGGGCTGCCGCCAGGTCGGCATCGCATTGCAGGGGCAGGGCATCAACGTTCACAATATCAATGTCGCATTGATAGAATTCGCGGTAGCGGCCTTTTTGCGGGCGTTCGCCCCGATAGGATTTTTGCAGCTGATAGCGCTTGAACGGAAAGACAAGCGCGTTGAAATTC
Source organism: Alphaproteobacteria bacterium (assembly GCA_027483355.1). Lineage (GTDB taxonomy): Bacteria > Pseudomonadota > Alphaproteobacteria > Micavibrionales > UBA2020 > JAEXMB01. The sequence goes on along the minus strand of JAIXUW010000196.1, from coordinate 24,287 downwards.
TGCGCCACATATCGCGCCATCGGTACGGTCAGGTCAAAGTGGAGAGCGAGGCGTGCTTCTTTGCCTTCGTCTACGGGGTCGGCATAAAGACGCTCTAATACATAAATTTCATTCTGCGTGTCGCCGCCTTTGGCCGCCAGCAGGGCGTCGACTTCTTCGACTGCGGGTGTCTCGATGTTGCAAAAACCATAGCTTTCAAAAACGCGGCGAATGCGGTCGAGCCAGGCGAGTTCAACGACGCGATACTCGGGTAACCATTCTGGAAAGCCGCTGATGGCTTTGGGTTTATAAACGCGGTTTTCGGCTGTCATGTGGTGGTCCTGTCAAAAGCATTTTTATCAGTTTATATTGTGGCATAGGCGCCTTGTTTTTGTAAGGCAGACAAAAGGGGATATTATATGCGTTTCTGGTTTTCTATTTTCTGTATTGTGCTGGCTTTGACCACAGGGGCGGCGGTGGCGCAGCAGCCACGGCCGGAAGTGCTGAACGTTTTGGCTTCAGGCGGTACCGGCGGCTGGGTCAACACGACTCGCCCGCTGACGACGGCCGATTTTAAGGATCGTCTTATCCTGCTCGATTTCTGGACCTATGGCTGCATCAATTGTATGCACGTCATTCCCGATCTTGATTACCTCGAAAAGAAATACCCGCAAGTGTTGGTGATTGGGGTGCATTCGGCCAAATATACCGGCGAGAGTTTGAACGAGCGCATCCGCCAAGCGGTCGACCGCTTTGCCATCCATCACCCGGTGATGAACGATCACGATTATAAAGTGTGGGATTTGTTTGAGGTACGCGCCTGGCCAACTCTCGTCTTGCTGGATAGCAGCGGCGCCGAGATTTCACGCTATGCCGGTGAGGGCCATCGCGCCGAACTGGAACGTGATATCGTGCGTACACTCAAAGATACCAAGATGACAGGTGAGCGCGCAGCTGAAAGCCTGGTGACCAAGACAGAACAAAACGGACCACTCCTTTATCCGTCCCATCTGGCGGTGATAGACGATACGACCTTGGCCGTCAGCGATACGGGGAACCACCAGATTGTTTTGTTTGATACGGCTACCGGCAAGATCAAACAGCGTATTGGTAGCGGTAAAGCGGGTTTTACCGATGGTGCCAGCGCTGTGGCGGCTTTTAATATGCCGCGGGGTTTGACGATGCATGAAGGTGTGTTGTATGTGGCCGATACAGTCAACCATGCGCTGCGGGCTATTGATTCAGCGGGTAATGTCACGACGTTGGGAGGTGACGGTACAAGGGGCTATGACCGCACACCCGGCGGCCTGGCCAAAGGTAAACCGATGGCCTCCCCCTGGGATGTTGAGATGCTGGCGGATGGGCAGACTTTAGCCATTGCTATGGCGGGCACGCACCAGCTCTGGCGCTATGATATCAAAAACGGCGAAGTTTATGTGCTGGCCGGGAATGGGCGCGAAGATATCGCGGATGAAACCGCCCTGAAGGCGGAGCTGGCGCAGCCTAGTGGTCTCAGCCGTCTGGGCGACGCCATTTACTTTGTCGATGCTGAAAGTTCGTCGCTGCGCGTTTTGAAGGATAACACGGTACGCACGCTGATTGGTACCGGGCTATTCGACTTTGGGCAGTTGGATGGTATCTATCCCACCGCTTCGCTGCAGCATCCGCAGGGAGTCTTCGCCCACGATAAAAAAGTGTATGTCGCGGATACCTATAATGACGCTTTGCGGGTCTATGATACCGTCAGCAAAAAATTGTCGACCTTGAAACTTGATGGCGCCGTGATGAACGAGCCGGGTGACGTGGCCGTGCTGGGCAATGCTGTTTATATGACCGATACGGGCAATAGCCGCATTCTGCGTATCGACGCCGCAACGGGCACGGCGACCGAGGTCACTTTAACGCCGTAATGGTCGGCCTCGCGTGGGCAGCTTGGGCCGGTCATCAAAAAGCTCGGCCAGTTTATCGGTCATGACATGGCCGAGTTCTGCCGCATCGCTGATGGTGACGGCGCGTTGATAATAGCGGGTCACATCATGGCCGATACCAATCGCCAGCAGTTGCACCGGCGATTGGGTTTCGATGTAGCGGATGACCCGGCGTAAATGGTCTTCGAGATAGCTGCCCTGATTTGCCGAGAGGGTGGAGTCATCGACCGGCGCCCCGTCGGAGATCACCATCATGATGCGGCGCTGTTCAGAGCGGGCCAGCAAACGCGCGTGCGCCCACAGTAGCGCTTCGCCGTCGATATTCTCTTTCAAAATACCCTCACGCAGCATCAGGCCCAGATTTTTATGCGCGTGCCGCCACGGGCTTTCGGCCGATTTATAGATGATGTGGCGGAGGTCATTGAGGCGGCCGGGATGGGCGGGTTTGCCCTCGGCCAGCCAGTGTTCACGGCTGGCGCCACCTTTCCAGGCGCGGGTGGTAAAGCCTAAAATCTCGGTTTTAACGCCGCAGCGCTCTAGTGTGCGGGCCAAAATATCGGTACTCATGGCGGCAATACCAATCGGGCGGCCCCGCATCGAGCCTGAGTTATCGATCAGCAGCGAGACAACGGTGTCGCGGAACTTGGTTTCGCTTTCTTGCTTATAGGTCACCGAGTGATACGGGTTAGTGACGATGCGCGACAGGCGTGCCGCGTCCAGAATGCCCTCTTCCAGATCGAATTGCCACGACCGGGTTTGCTGCGCCATCAATTGGCGTTGCAGGCGATTGGCCAGGCGCGAGACCACGCTTTGCATTTGGGTCAGCTGCTTATCAAGCGTCTTGCGCAGACGATCCAGTTCATCGGCATCGGCGAGTTGAGCCGCTTCGATCACCTCGTCATAGGCAGTGGTATAAATACGGTAGTCGCCAAAGGGGCGGCCTTGCGGGTCGTTGGGGCGCTCCTGCGGCGCGTCATCGGCATCGTCCGACGTCATGTCTGTGTCTTCTTCGGACTGATCGAATTCGGTTTCCTGCTCGCCACCTTGAGTTTCGGCGCCTTCCATTTCAGCTGTCACGTCGGCGCTCTCGCTGATGGCGGGGGCGTCTTCGGGCTGTTCGTCTTGTCCACGGGAGGGGCTGTCTTGTGCCTCTTGCGTGTCTTCGTTGTCGCCCGCTTGTTCGGGTGGGGGCTCGGACACGGCCATGGTCAGGTGCAGCTTTTCCAGCAGCTTTTGCGTTTCGCGGGCGTAAGCGGCCTGGTCATAGCGGGCGGCCTTGAGGGCATCCAGGCCATCGGCACCTAGTTTGTCATCAATCCAGTCGCGCCAAAGATTGACGGCTTTTTTTGCCTCGGCTGGCACCGGCTGACCAGTCAGGCGTTGGCGCACCACATGACGGAGTGCCACCGCCATCGGTACATCTTCGGTTGTTTGGGCCGCTGTCAGTTTCATGCGGGTGGCATCATGGCGTAGGACGGCCGTCATATTGCCGGCGACACCTGGGTAGTGTTCGGCGCCGACCGCTTCGATACGGGCGTCTTCGAGTGCTTCATAGGCCGCGCGTGCTTGTGTGTCACCCGGTTGGAATTGCTGATGCAGGCGACGATCATGATGGCGCATCCGCAAGGCTAGGCTATCGGCATAACCGCGCAGCAGGGTTTTCTCGGCCCGATCAAAAGCTTTGCTGGGGTTGGGCAGGCGGATGGCGTGATCGCCGCTTTCTGGCTGCGAGCCGCCGAAAACCACACACAGTTCAGGATCGCCCGAGAGCGCCCGCGCCGTCGCTTCGGTGGCGGCACGGAAAATGTCTTTCGGGTCTGTGGATTCCGCGCTCATGGAGTCATTCAGTCTTTTTTACCGGCGCCATCGGGCGTGCGGTTAAAACAGCGTTGATAGTATTCGGCAACCGTTGGTTTTTCCAGCTCGTCGCATTTATTGAGGAATGAGAGCTTGAAGGCGAAATCGATATCCTCCATCACTTCGGCGTTTTCGGCCCAGTTGATGACAGTGCGGGGCGACATGACGGTTGATAAATCACCCCCCATAAAGCCTTTACGGGTCAAGCCCGCCATCCGCACCATGGCGGCGACGGTTTTGCGACCTTCATCGGTTTTGTATGAGGGGGCGCGGGCGAGGACGATGTCGGTTTCCTGTTCGGGCGGCAGATAGTTGAGGGCCGCCACGATATTCCAGCGGTCCATCTGGCCCTGGTTGATTTGCTGGGTGCCATGATAAAGGCCGGTCGTATCGCCCAGGCCCACCGTATTGGCGGTGGCGAAAATACGAAAAGCTGAGTGGGGGCGAATGACTTCGTTTTGATCGAGCAGGGTGAGTTTCCCCTCGGCCTCCAGCACACGCTGGATAACGAACATCACATCGGGGCGCCCGGCATCGTATTCGTCAAAGACCAAAGCCACCGGGTTACGCAGCGCCCAAGGGAGGATACCTTCCTTAAATTCAGTTACCTGTTTGCCTTCTTTGAGAACAACCGCGTCTTTACCGATAAGGTCGATACGGCTGATATGGCTATCAAGGTTGACCCGCACCATCGGCCAATTCAGCCGGGCGGCGATTTGTTCGATATGAGTTGATTTGCCCGTGCCGTGGTAACCCTGCACCAACACACGCTTGTTATGCGCGAAACCGGCCAGAATGGCGAGTGTGGTAGGCTTATCGAAGATATAGGCGTCGTCGATTTCTGGCACGTTATCGAATTTATTCGAAAAGGCGGGTACTTGCTGGTCGCTGTCGATGCCAAATACCTGGCGAACCGAGACCATGATGTCGGGTATACGTTTAGCGGAAGTCATACTCATGATGTCAGTCGTCCTGTTCGGTGAAGTGTTGATACGAGAGTTTCAGGATATGATAGGCAAGGCTGATCTTTTTAAAGGTTTCTTCGGCTACCGTATCGCCTGGATTGATATCGGGGTGATATTTTTTGGCTAACGCCTTATAGCGTGCCTTGATAGCGGGCCATTTGACGGGCGGTTTTATTTCAAGGGTGGCGAGTGCTTCCAGCGTTGGGTGGGGGATGCTGTTGATATCGATATGCGCTTCGGTTGCGTCTTCTTTATCGCCGTTGATGTTGAAATCACCAAATATATCTTCGCGGGTAAAGTGGCTATAGATTTTTTGGCGCAAGTTGCGTTCATAGTCGCCGGCTTCGGTCGAGCGCCAGCTTGGACGATCCCAGACCATAGTCTTGTACATATGGTGCTCGATTTCGACCCGGTTCATGCCTTTGAAGAAATCCCAGTTCTGATTGTACTCGCGCACGTGATCCAGGCAGAACCAGTAATAGTCGCGCAGTTCATAGCGCGATTTGGGGGCGCGAAATTCCCCCAGATGCGTACAGCCCCGGACGTCGCAATTCTGGCGAATCGCAACTTCCCTGCCTTCGGGCAGGGTGGGGTCTTTCTGAAAGGGATGAATTTTTACGCGCCACATCCTCTTATTATTGCTGCGCCGGGTTAAAAAAACCAGTTCCTGCCCCCTACAAAGCGCCGATGACATAAAAATACATCCATTAGATGTGTTTTTTTAATAAATTCAATTTATAGTTGTATTGTTATGAGCCGATGCTATATTTCGAATGACTTTGCGCACCTGTTCAATGAAGGGACATCATAATGAACAACTGGCAGGAAACGACCGCACCCACGGGTGCGGAGATGGTAAGTGATAAACCCATGAGCCGGGCGATGCTCAGCCGCAACGTGCGTATCCATAATCGTCGAACCAGTGTGCGGCTTGAAACCGCCATGTGGTCGGCGTTGAATGAAATTGCCTCGGCCGAAAACTGCTCTATCCATGACCTGTGCGGGGCGGTCCATGACCTGAAGGACGAGCGTATTTCCTTCACGGCGGCCCTGCGCGTGTTCTTAATGGAATATTACCGCACGGTGGCCAATGTCAGCCCCCAGGTCAGTTCGGTACAAAAGCTTTTGAAAACCCCGCCGCGGGAGCGGATCAGCCAACGGCATACGGTCTAGCCGCAAGGCCGTTTGGCAGCAGACGGCGGCCATGTTAATATAAGGCATGGGACGTCGCTTTGCGGGATTTTCACTGAACGAGATTGCGTTTTTTATCCTCAGCCTGATTTATCTGGCGGCGGAGTTTCGCTTTAACGTTGTTTTGCTGGATGCAGCGGGTAGCACCCATGTCGATCCGCAAGCCCTGGAACGGGCCGCCGATTTTGGTCGGATGGTTTCCGGCTTTGGCTTTACGTTGTTATCACTGGGTTTATTCACCGCCGCGCGCTTTCGTCTGCTGCACCGGCGCGAAAGAGTGCTCTTTGGCTTTTTTGCGGCCTTGTGTCTGTCGCCTTTTATATTTTTTCCGCCAGCGGAGCATGAATTCCTGTTTGTGGTACCGGTTGTTTTCGGCATTTTTTTGATGGCGGTGAGCCGTGGGCGTTTTGCTTTTCATACCGTCTTGGCGATTATCCTGATGGCATGGCCCGCCATGTATGCCGGACAGAAATCTATGATTGAACATCTGGTGGTCGAGCCCACCACCTGGCAAGAACGCGCCCATGCGCGCAACGCCCTGATGTTGAAAGCGGGGCTCGAGAACTGCATTGTCGAAGTCGAGGACCAATGGCTGTGTAAGGGCGATAAATCCACCGCCGAGATCCGCGCCATTCGCGCCATGATCACCGCGCTGTGGATGCACAACCCCGACGCGATCACCCAAACCATGGCAGCCCAACGTGACCGCATCATCGAACGCAGCGTGCAGCAGGGCAGTGATAAAGCCATTCAAAGCGCCTATGACAGCTATACAAAAGAGGTGCTTGAGCGCCGTAACAAGGTCGTCGATGAGATGATCAGCAATATCTATCAACCCTATGTCGAGGCCTCCAAGCGCTATCTGGAGACTCAAGATCCGCAAAAACTGGCGAGCAAAACAGTTGAGATATGGCGCAAGATGGAGGCAGAGACGGATCTAATCTGGGATCAATATCGTCACGCCCAGCAGCAATATCAAAAAACGGTAGGGCGTTTTGGCGATACCATGCTGACGCGCGAAGGTCTGGCTTTTGAGAAGATGGACGAGTTCTGCGCCACGCGCAATTGTCCGGGGCGTGGTATGGCCGATCGCGCCACATTGCGCTTGATCGATGAAGCGGAGACCCAATTTATCCGCAAAACCGGCTTTCCTCCTAACGTCGCCAGCAAGGCGGATTTATTGACCTATCCTCAGGCACGCGATCGTTTCGAGGCGACGGTCAATCAGCAGCTGGCCAAGGAATTACAATTGCCGGACGCGCGGCTTCCCGCCAATTGGGTCTATGAAGAGCGTTATATGAAGGCCGTGGTGGAAAATTTGCTGCGCACCGAGGCGGCAGCCCAATGGCAGCTTAAATTTGGCCCCGATGTGCCGCCCGGTCTGTCGATGGAGGCATTTTTTACCCGCATGGAGATACCGCCCGTACCGGGGCTTGAGTCGCTGGTGATGAGCCGCGATAACTTCTCCGAGAAATATACGCTGCCGCAATTGCGCGATCAAATGCGCGGCACGGTTGAGCGGATGGAACAGGAAGCACCCCTCTATGCCAATGGTGCGGCGTTGCAGGCAGACGGGCAGGCCTATATTCGCGCGGTTTACATTCCGGCCATTGCCCTATTGTTGTCTTTGCTGATCGTCGCCTTAACCTTTATGCGCGGCTTGAACGCGGCTTTGCGTCATGGCTTGCAGGCAGCGGGCAGCCATGGATTTGTCTGGCTGCAGCGGCGCGGTATCAAGGGGCAAAATAAAATGCGCCTGATGGTCATGGGGACGGTGGCTGCTGTCTGCATGATGGGGCCGTTTGTATTATCGAACAGTTATACCCAATCCCCCACCTATGCCGTCTATGTAGCGCAGGCGCGTGAACAGAATATGGTGACGGCGACATTGCTCGACTGGGCCATTCATGTTCAGCCGTTGATTTATTCCCTAGTACGCCCGTTTAGCGATTAGGCTTGGCCGTATTGTCGTTGGCAGCCGGGCAGGGGTTGCGTGTAACATTGACGGGATAAGCGGTGATGATGGTCTGCTGTGCAGGATCAACCACAATCCTCACCTTCAACCCATCCGGCGTCGTTGTTTCACTGGTGATATAGCCATTGCGGGAATTTCGCCATTCAAGATTATCGTTGGCCGCCAGCTGGGGGATATCACGGGCAATACGGTCAATCGTCCAGTCTGGCGGAAATTCTGACTTGCAGGGTTTGTCGAGGCCATACAAATGGCCGCCGCCTGTTGCGTCACCAGTGGTGATATGTTGCAAACGCTGGGGGCTGAGCTGCGGATCAAAATCGAGCGCGCTCGGCTCAGCCGCGGGTGGAGAGAGAACAAGCTGGGCCACCACAAAAACCGTGGCGAGTGCCAGGCCAATTCGTGACAGCGTGCCTTTTCGCAAGGCCATCCTTAAAGCCGATGGCCCATTTCAAGGAATTTCTGGCGGCGGCGGGTTTTCAAGGTCTTGCCATCGACGCCTTGCAAATCAGCCAAGGCGGCTTCAATGACATCGCCGGCATTGTCGATGGCCTGATCGGGTTGACGGTGGGCGCCGCCCAGCGGTTCGGTCACAATCGTATCAATCACGCCCAATTGATGCAGATCCTGCGCGGTGAGCTTCAGTGCGCGTGCGGCATCCTTGGAAAACTCGGCCGAACGCCAGAGAATAGAGGCGCAACCCTCGGGGCTGATGACGCTGTAGATCGAATGTTCCAGCATCAAAACTTTATCGGCTGTGGCAATGGCAATAGCGCCGCCCGAGCCACCCTCGCCGATGATGGTTGAAACAATGGGGACTTCGGCGCGGAAACAGGCTTCGATGGATTTCGCGATGGCTTCGGATTGGCCGCGTTCTTCGGCTTCAACACCGGGATAGGCACCCGCCGTGTCGACCAGCGTAATCACTGGCAAACCAAAATGGCTGGCCATTTCGACCAGACGTTGGGCCTTGCGATACCCTTCCGGTTTGGTCATGCCGAAATTATGCTTGATGCGGCTGGCGGTGTCGTGGCCCTTTTCCTGCCCCAGAATGACCACCGATTGCCCGCGAAAACGGCCGAGGCCGCCGATGAGGGCGTGATCTTCGCCGTAATAGCGATCACCCGCCAGCGGGGTGAAATCCTCAATCATGCGCCGCACATAATCGACGAAATGGGGGCGTTCGGGGTGACGCGCCACTTGTACTTTTTGTTCGGGCGCCAGTTTCGAATAGGTCTGCAGTAACAGGCGCTGGGTCTTTTCCTGGATACGGTTGATCTCGTCCTGCAGGCTTACGCCGCCGGGCTGCATGGATTTCTCCATGGCATTCAGTTCGGCCAGCTTGCTTTCCAGCTCGATCAACGGTTTTTCGAATTCAAGATGGTACGTCATGGGCGTGGATGCCTGTCTTATAGTGAGAACGAAGAGGAAATCAGCGTTTTGGTGCGGTTGTTTGCGGACGCGGTGGGCTGGCGGTGATCATCTGGGCGTATTCCGCGCGCAGGCGCGGATAAGCCTGGGCCAGTAATTGCGCATCGAGCAGCGCGCCGTGGCCCAGTTCGTCGCGGGTGGTACGGCTGATGCTATAGCGATCGAGCACGGCGTCGAGGCGGGCACCGTCCTGGCCATAGAGCGCTTCGGCCCAGCGGCGGACATTGATCCATTGGCTGGGGAGCGGCGACGTGATCCCGGCGCGTTCGAATTCGGCGGTCAGCATGGCTTCATCAAGCGTGAAAGACGTGCCGTTCTTTTCGGTGGTGCGGCAGGTGATGATGATACGGCTGTCGCCGATAAAATTGCGGATCTCTTGCGCGCGTTCGGCAAAGACGGGGAAGGCGGCCAGAAATTCGGGCGTCATGCGGTGAACGGCGAGAGCTGCGGGGTGGCTGTCGCGCTCGGGGTTGACGATGGCTTCGAAGGTTTTGCCCGAAGCGACACCGTCGATCATTTCAACCATCCCGACCGAGATGAGGCGATCGCCGCCAGCCAGATCAAGGCCGGTGCTTTCGATATCCAATACAACCAAGCGTGTCATGCGTGTTCTCCGTTCAAACCGTGAGGAGATGGTGTAGCATACTTCGTGAATTTTTCAAAACGCTGTTGTATTTCAAATGGTTAACATTAAAAAAGCCCCCGCATTACTGCGAGGGCTTTTTAAAGTCTATCGTCTTAAAGCTTAACCAGCGGCTTTGTTGGCCAGTGGGTGCTTCTCGGCGGCTGCCTTGACTTGATCGCCCACCACTTGGGTGTAGATCTGGGTCGTGGCGATGTCGGCGTGGCCGAGCATCTTTTGTACCGAGCGCAGATCCGCACCATGCTTGAGCAGGTGGGTTGCGAAGGCGTGACGCAGAACGTGCGGGCTGACACGCTCTGGATCGATGTTGGCATTGCGCGACAGTTCTTTCAGGAGCTGAGCGAAGCGCTGACGGGTCAGGTGACCCGATTCAGAAGTGCGTGAGGGGAAGAGCCACTTGCTCTGTGCCTCGTTGCGGTCTGCCATCAGGAACTTGGAGCGAATGTCCATGTAGCCGCGCATTGCTTTTTGTGCGGGTTCAGACAGAGGCGCCATACGCTCGCGGCCGCCTTTGCCTTCTACCGTCAGGTAGCGGCTTTCAGGACCAATCGAGACGAGGGGCAGGCCAACCAGTTCCGAAACACGGAGGCCGGTTGCGTAGAGGATTTCGAGCAGGGCCACCAGGCGCACGCTTTCCGGGCCACCTTGTTTCTGGGCGGTGGTGATGAGGAGTGTGACCTCATCTTCGCTCAGAACTTTGGGGAGGGTGCGGGTTTGCTTGGGGCTTTCGATGTTGCTGGTCGGATCGTCGCTACGCTTACCTTCAGAGACAAGGAAGCCAAAGAACTGACGCAGAGCCGAAATACGACGGGCAATGGTACGAACGGCTGTTCTGCCGCCGCCTTTGCTCTTGGTATTTTCGCGCTCACCCAGTACACCGAGGTAAGCTTTCAGATCGTCAGTCGTAGCGGTTTCGATCTCTTTGCCTTTGGTCTTAAGAAAGGCGCAGACATCTGCGAGGTCACGCTCGTAGGCGTGACGGGTATTCATCGCTGCACCGCGTTCTGCGATCAGCATATCGAGGAATGCATCAACAGTACCCGGTAGGGGTGCTTTTGGCATTCTTGGACGGCCTGGACGTGCCATAAGAATTACTCCTTTGTAAAGTTTTATAAATACGCCCGATTTTCGCTTACTTGCGTCGGCTTGATCGGACGTACGCCTCCGTAACAAGTAAAAACTTCCAAGACATAAAGCCGCATCGCCAGTCGAATTGCAAGAGGGAATATGTGAAAATTTATTTTTTGTATTCCAGTTACTTAACACTTTTGTGGAAAAAAAGATGCAAAGTTCAGGAAAACAAAGATTTTCTTACCTCTTGTGGCGGTCGCAGTCTTTTGGTTTTTAAACCCCTCAAAAATCAATTTGTTTGAGACGTTTAGGTCGTTTTTACCTGTCTTTGCAGACCAAGAATAACCCTATGGCGGGGATTGATTCGCGGTCCACCTCGGCAGGCGGTTGGGTGCGGTGGGGAGGCAGCCATACGTTGAGCTGCCAGCACCTAGCCTTATGACTTACATCGTGCAGACATGGAAAATGTGCAACAGCACATTCTATCCGCGGCGGGCGCAAGCTATATGTCATAAAGCTGACACATTTATTACATAATCAGCCGTTCAGGTCAATAGTATTTTTTCATAAGTAACGTAATGCCAATATATATCCTTTTTCCGATCTTTCCATGCCCTGACAAAAAGTCTAACATATTGGAAAAGGTTGATTTTTTGCCATGTCCAGCGATCTGCCAAGCGGCGCCGCGCCCAAGGGGCCCTTTGAAATAATCTCTCGACCTATTGTCTTGGTCGGGCTGATGGGGGCTGGAAAAACCCGCATCGGGGGGATTCTCGCCCGCGACTTGAATATACCGTTTGTTGATTCTGACATGGAAGTAGAGCGCGCGGCCGGTACCTGTGTCAGCGATATCTTTGAAACCTATGGCGAAGCAGCCTTCCGCGACTGCGAGGCCAAGGTCATCCAAAGACTTGTTGCCATGGGCCCCCAGGTGATTGCGACGGGCGGTGGCGCTTTTATGAACGCGGAGACACGCCGCCATATTCGGCAAAAAGCCGTATCCGTTTGGTTGAAAGCGGATATCGACATTTTACTCCAGCGCACCGCGCAAAGCGGCCGGCGTCCGTTATTGCAAGTGGAAGATCCACGCGCGGTGCTGCGGCGTTTGATGGATGCGCGCTATCCCATCTATGCTGAGGCCGACATTACGCTGGACAGTGGCAGTCAGTCGCCCCACGATATGGCGCGCGCGGTGGCGGCCGCGGTGGTGGCGTTCAGCGCGGAGCAGGGGCAATGACCGAATTCAAAAAACTTGATGTTTTGCTGGCCGATACGGCGTATCCAATATTGATCGGTAACGGGCTGCTGCCAAAAGCGGGAGAGATCCTGGCCAAGGAATTGGGCCTGACGCATGAACAGGCGGTCTTTGTGGTGTCGGAGGAAACCGTCGCCAGTCATTGGCTCACCCCTTTGGCGGAATCACTGATGCGCGCGGGGCTGCAAACCCCACCGGGGTTGATCATGCCGCCGGGCGAAGCCAGCAAAAGTTTTGCCCATTATCAGGTAGTCGTCAGCCATTTATTAAAACACGGCATCAAGCGCGACAGCGTTGTCTTGGCCCTGGGTGGCGGTGTCATGGGCGATTTGGTCGGCTTTGCGGCGGCGACGGTTTTGCGCGGTGTGCGGCTGGTACAGGTGCCCACTACCTTATTGGCGCAAGTCGATAGCGCCGTGGGCGGTAAAACCGGTATTAATACGCCCGAGGGTAAAAACCTGGTCGGCAGTTTCCATCAGCCGGCATTGGTGCTGATTGATCCAGCGACCCTGAATACGTTACCCCCCCGCGAGATACGTGCGGGCTATGCCGAGATTTTAAAATACGGCGTCTTGGGCGATGCCACTTTCTTCGACTGGTTGGAAAAGCACGGCGCCGCGATTATCGCAGGTGACGCGGCTGCCAGAGCGGAAGCGATCCTGAGAAGCTGTCAGGCCAAGGCGACGATTGTCGCCGAAGACCCGTGGGAGCGAAAGGGGCGGCGCGCTTTGCTTAATCTGGGGCACACTTTTGGTCACGCCCTTGAAGCGCTGGGGGGGTATGATGGTCGTCTGCTGCATGGCGAGGCCGTCTCGATTGGCATGCGCTGGGCGCTACGCTATTCCGTGCGGCGGGGGCTTTGCCCGGAAGCGGCGGCTATTAAGCTTGAACAGCATCTGCGCCAAACAGGTTTAATGATGCATCCACCCTTTGGCGTCGGCGCCGCCGCCGTGGCAGCAGCCATGCAAAGCGATAAAAAGAACACGGCCGGCCATGACCTGACCCTGGTTTTGTGCAAAGGCATTGGCCAAGCTGTCGTGACAGCCGGTAACGATACGGCCGATGTCACCACCTTCATAGAAGACATGTTAAAGGAAACCGTAAGCGATGTCAGATGATCCATCGAGTATTATAAAGCCGGTCAGCGAGGCGCTGGTGGTGACACCCGTAGTACCGGTGATGCCCGCACCGGTGAGCGTCGGCGATCTGACCGCCGAGTTGATCGTGTTTTTTGTATTACTGGCCGCCTCCGCCTTTTTTTCAGGTTCGGAAACGGCCCTGACGGCGGCCAGCAATGCGCGGATGCACACGCTGGAACTAGCCGGCAACAAGCGCGCGGCGCTGGTGAACCGCTTGCGCGAAAACAAGGATCGCTTAATCGGATCGCTGCTGTTGGGTAACAATCTCGTCAATATTTCTGCCTCAGCCTTGGCCACGGCAGTCCTGATCAATCTTTTTGGCGAGGCGGGGATTGCCTATGCCACCATTGCTGTCACGATTTTGATTTTGATTTTCTCGGAAGTGATGCCGAAAACCTTGGCGCTGCTCAACCCGGACCGGATGGCCTTGTTTGTGGCGCCGGTGGTAGGCGCGGTGGTTTTCGTTTTTTCACCGCTCAGCTACATGGTCAAAAGAATTGTCGATATTCTATTCCGGATATTGGGTGTCGATATCGGCAATCATGGGAAGCATATGTATGAGGAGGAGTTGCGTGGCGCCATCGAATTGATGGGCAGTGACGATATCCGCACCCAAGATATTGCGATCACCGAAGAGCAGGCCACGACCCAAGAGACCAAGGCCATGCTGCGGTCTATCCTGGATCTGGCGAATGTGCAGGTGGCTGAGATCATGATCCACCGTCGCAATGTGCGTACGATTGATGCGACGCTGTCGGCGGGGCGGATTGTCGATGAGGTTCTCTACAGCGCTTTTACGCGCCTGCCGGTATGGAAGGATACACCCGATAATATTATTGGTATTATCCATACAAAATTGCTGTTGCAGGAAATTCGTAATTGTGGCGGCAATGTGGCCCAGGTGAATATCTATAATGCGATGATGGAGCCGTGGTTTATCCCTGAATCCACCACGCTGTTCGATCAGCTACAGGCCTTCCGAAACCGGCGTGAACATTTTGCCGTGGTTGTCGATGAATATGGTGTACTGCGTGGGGTTGTCACCCTGGAGGATATTTTGGAGGAAATCGTCGGCCAGATTGACGACGAACATGATGTAGCCGTCAGTGGGGTGAAGCCTCAACCTGATGGTAGTTTCCTGGTTGATGGCAAGGTGACCATTCGCGACCTTAATCGTGAACTGGATTGGGGGCTGCCGGATGATGAATACTCCACGCTGGCAGGATTATTGCTTTATGAAAGCCAGCGTATTCCTCTGGTTGGGCAGATTTACACTTTTTACGATTTCCGCTTTGAAATTCTGAAAAAACAGCGCAATCAGATTGCCTTGGTGCGGGTTAGCCCGCCGGCCGCCCGTCACGCCACAGCAGCGGGTTGAAAATCAAGATAAAAATCCCAAAAGACGATAGTTTTTGGTTGCCTTGCGCTGGAGAAAACAGCAAGCTGTGATCAGTCTTTGCGCATAGGGGTATGCGCGTTATCAATCAGGGGGAAATCATGCGTCACTTTTTCATCACGGCTACCGCCGCCTTTCTGTTTACAGCCACGCCCGCTTTTGCGCAGCAGCAGGACAACAACAGTTTGTTGCCTGACGGCTATGGTCAATTGATCGCCACCTTGGGTGCCGTCAGTGATTACAGGTTCCGCGGCATCAGCCAGACGGATGAAGATCCCGCCCTTCAGGGCAGCGTCGATTGGGCGCATGAAAACGGCATTTATCTGGGGCTTTGGGGTTCCAATGTCGATTTCTTCGATGCCGATGTCGAAGTGGATGCTTATGGCGGTTATACCTTTAGCCACAAGGGCTATGATTTCGATCTGGGTGGGATTTACTACTGGTATCCCGGCGCCGACGGTAGTCTCGACTATGATTATATCGAAGCCAAAGCCGCCGTTGGACGCGATTTCGGCCCGGCCAGCGCCCAGATTGGTTTGTATTATTCACCCGATTATTTTGCCAGCAGCGGCAGTGCGCTCTACGCCTCCTTTGGGGCTGAGGCGCCCGTGATGGATACTGGTTTTAGTATTCTGGGCAGCGCGGGTTACCAGTGGATCGACGACGAAGCGGCTTTTGGTAATCCCGATTATGCCGATTGGTCGCTGGGGGTTGGTTATGAACTGTATGGCTTTGACCTTAGCCTTAAATACGCTGACACCGATATTGATGACAATCGCTGTCCTGATCTCTGTGATGCGACCGCTATTTTCACTGTAAGCCGCACTTTTAACTAAGCCCAAGTCCGCTGACTGTCGAGGGGAAGCTCCCATGAATGCGATGCTGAATAATTTGTCTGTCCGTAACCGCATGCTGCTCAGTGTGGTGATGCTGGTCATCGTCCTGATTATCGCGATGTCGCAAGCCTATACTAGCATTCAAAGTACTCTCGATTTTTCAGCCGCAGAAATAAAAGGTAATCAGCTGATACGGCCTTTGGCAAAAGTACTCAACGACACTGCTGATCTTAGGGCCGTTTTGGCGCTGGGGCGCGAAGGTCGCCCCGTCGTCGAACCGGTGTCCCGCTTGGCTGAGGCGATCGACAGTCATCTTGCGGAAACAGCGGCTGCCTATGCGACCCTTGCCGAAGATTTGCAATTCACCACCGAGGGGCTGAGCAGCCGTGGTCGGAGCCATCTTGCCCTCGAAGCTGTCACCGCCAAATGGTCAGCCCTGTCGCTGGCGATTAAAGCCGACCCGGCGGGTCAGCATGACGCCGATACCGCGTCATTTATTGCTGACGTACGGGGCATGATAGGGCATGCCGGTGACACGTCAAACCTGATCCTTGATCCGGATCTGGATAGTTATTACCTGATGGATGCCACCTTGCTGGTGATGCCGCAGACGTTTGACCGGTTGTCACGCATGAGTGCCGATGTGTATGGCTGGCTGGGACAAGGACTGACACAAGACAGGCAGATCGAAACGACTGTTTATGCCCGTCTGTTAACTGAAAGTGACGTGGACCGTATTGTTGCAGATATTGACACATCTCTTAAAGAAGACCCCAACTTCAACGGCAAGAGCGAGCGTCTTGAACGCAACATCGTGGGCCCCTTTAATGACTACCGCGCCGCCAACCGCAAGCTTGTCGATGTGCTTGAGCGCATCGGTCGCGGGGAGCAGGTCAGCCGTGATGAGTTTATGCGTGTCTGGCAGACGGCCAAGGAAACGGCTTATGTTTTTTGGGATGTCAGCCTGAACGAATTGGACGCGCTGATTGAAACGCGTTTAGCGCACTATGAGTCGCAACAAAACGCCGTGCTTTTATATGCCGGGGGTGGTTTATTGTTGTCGTTGGGAGCCTTTGCATTCGTGATCATGAGCCTGACCACGCCTCTCTCGACCCTTATTCAGGCGATGCGCCGTATTTCTAAACGCGAAGACATGACCGTCGAGGTGCCTTACACCAACGTCAGTTCCGAAATCGGCTCGATGGCGCGTGCTATTGGTGTTTTCAAAGAAGATACCCTGACATCAGAACGCCTGCGTAAAGAACAAGTAGAACTGGAAGAAACCGCGGCACGGCAACGGCAAGAGATGTTGACCAAAATGGCCGATAACTTTCAAAGCGAAGTAGGCAGCATTGTCGATGGCGTTGCGGACGCTGCCCAAAAAATGGGTCAGACGGCCGCCATGCTGACAAAGCTGGTGGATGATACGAACGTTAAGGCGGGGAACGTGGCGGCCGCCTCGGAAGAGGCGTCAATGAACGTCCAAGCGGTGGCGGGTGCTGCCGAGGAGCTATCGGCTTCTATACGCGAGATTTCGCAGCAAGTGTCGCACTCAACCGGCATTGCCCGCCAGGCTAAAGATAAAGCCGATATCAGTAATACCCAAGTGCGCAGCTTGGTTGACGCATCTGAGAAAATCGGTGTGGTGGTGAGCCTTATTTCAGATATCGCCGAGCAAACCAACCTGCTGGCGCTGAATGCCACTATCGAGGCGGCAAGGGCGGGGGAGGCTGGTCGCGGCTTTGCCGTGGTGGCCAGTGAAGTCAAAAATCTGGCCAATCAAACGGCCCAGGCAACCGGACAGATCAGCGCACAGATTAATACCATTCAGCAAGCAACCCTCAATGCCGCCCGCTCGATCGAAGATATCGCCAAAATCATTGACCAGATGAGCGGTATTACCTCATCGGTGGCGGCGGCGGTAGAAGAGCAGGGCGCTGCCACCTCTGAAATTGCCCGCAACGTGCAGCAGGCGGCCTTTGGCACACGCGATGTCGCTGAAAACATCACCCAGGTGACCCAATCAGCGCAGCAGACCGGTGCCGCATCCGATATGGTTTTAACTGCATCCAGCGGCTTATCGTCACAAGCATCCCATCTGCAACAAGCGGTTGTCCAGTTTATTAAAAACGTAAAAGGTAATTAATATCAAAGGCCTGCCGGTAGTCTATTGACATAATATTTGTGTTTGCTATGCTCTGCCTGGTTTAAAGGAGCCCTGCGCCGTGACCGTTAACAAACCTCTTACGACGGCTTGAAGCCAACCGGCGTTTATACACCACGGCTTTGCAAAAAGGCGATTGGTTCAAAGCACACGCAACCCTCGTCAAAGGGGTCGCCTGGGACGAAGACCACACGCCCGCGATGACCGCGCAATTATTGATGGCGGCGATACGCAATTCTTCTCAGGGGCCCATGCCCGAAAGCTGGTTTAAGTTTTTTCTAGAAACCTATGATGCCTTGCATATCTCGTTTAGCGCTAATGATATGGCGAGTTTATTTGAAACGGTAATTTATAACCGTCGTTTTGATTTAGCTTCGGTGATAGTGGATGGTGGTCTTGATCTAATGCGGGCCGCTCAAAACATCCTTGGCAAAAAAAGCCATTTTGAAACAGCCATCACTATGGAAGAGCGTCTGACCAGCTTCCTGCAGTTTCACAAAAACAAACACCTCGAAGCCGCATTACATGAGACGAAAGTCGAGATCACTCAGCTCCGGCAGACGGTCGCCGATCTGGTGGCGCATACGCGACTGAATGAAAAACCATCTTTACCAGTCAAATCGGCCCGTAAAGCCATGCCCGTCTAGAGTGTCTGGGTATGAGTACCCGCAATAACTGGAAAATGAAGCGAAGCTAAAAAAGTGGTGCCCGAAGCCGGATTTGAACCAGCGACACGACGATTTTCAGTCGTCTGCTCTACCAACTGAGCTATTCGGGCACGTCCGTGGTGCGGACTGAACCGTTGTTATAATCAAAAGCGCAGCCCCTGTCCAGTTCTTTAAAACCCAAGCTAATATATTGAATTTATGCCTTTTTATTAAAGGCAAGGCCTGCCGGATTCTCGGTCTCGATACTCTTTTCAATGTGCATGCCGGTGCGGCGCTTGCGGGTGATTTCGGCGATACCAATCCGGGTAAAGCCATGCACAAGCGGGCCGGCGACGTCTTCGGCAGCAGCTTTTTCGAGGGTCTCGAGGAGTAGTGCCCGCTCGGTCCGCTGCGACATATTGATGAAATCGACCAGAATGGCCCCCGACAGATTGCGCAGACGCATTTGTCTGACCACTTCGCGCGCGGCTTCTATATTGGCATCAAGAACGCTAGGGCAACTGCCTTGATTGACGTCAATCACCACCATGGCAAGTGTGTAGTCGATGATGATGCCGCCACCACTGGGAAGAGTCACTTGTGCTTCCCCGAGATCCGCAATCGCTCCCTCGACATCATAAATATCAAACAGGCGTTGGCCTAGTTTTTCAGGCTTAAACAGGCGCAGGCGCTTGGATGCCGCCAGATCAGGCTGATGATCGGCGCACCAATCCTGCACTTTTTTCAAGATGTCTTTGTCGCCCACATAAATATGATCAAAGGCGGCGCTGGAATAATCGATGAAGGCGCGCTCGATGGCGTTCGGCCCTTGTAACAGTAGGCGCGGTTGTTCGCCGCCGGTTTCTGTGGCCTGTTTAATCGCTTGCCATCTTTTATCCAGCATAACGGCCTCAGCCATTATTTCTTCTGGCGTTGCCAGATCGGCTGTGGCCTGCACCAGGCAGCCGATGTCACCGGTTTTCATCTGCGTCACCATTTGGATGATATCGGGCCGGCCAATTTTGCGCGACATCAAGACAGTCGATGACAGAGGGGTGTGATGGACGTATTGCCCCATCAGGAGAATTTTGCGGGTCAGACGCGGTAGCTTTGCCTGTTCGTGGCGCGAGCCGCGCTTTGCTTCGGATTTGATCTGGACCAGAATAGATTGGCCCGGACGTAAGACATCGCTGATCGGTTGCTTGCGGGCAGCGGCCGTTTTGGGTACTGTTTGCGCGTGTTTCGCGGGCAGCAGGCCGTTTAAACCATTCCCCAGCTCGATGATGGCCGCATCCAGAAAACGGTCGATCTTTGCAACGCGGCCCACATAAATCGAACCCCAAAGACCAACTGTATCGATGGGGTCGACAAAAAGATCGCTGACGCCCGCCTTGCGCACCACGGCGGCGGTTAAGCGGCCGTGGCGTTCGTCAATCATCAGTTCGCGGTCTTTACTCATGCTTTAATGCCTTCTGTGCGTAAAGCCTGGACCGTCTCGAAGAGGGGGAGGCCCACAATCGCTGTATAGGAACCGCTCATGAAACTGACGAAGGCGGCGGCGGGCCCCTGAATGCCATAGGCACCGGCTTTGCCGACCCAATCGTTGGTGGCGAGATACGTTTCTATCTCGACTGGTGAAAGCGGTTTGAATTTGACAATAGACGTCACCGCAAAATGACGACCTTGCGGTCGGTTGGGCGAGATGATGCTGACGGCTGTCGCTACCCGGTGCCGACGCCCTGACAGCAGCGACAGAAACGCGCGGGCCTCCGTGATGGTCTCGGCCTTACCCAGAATGCGCTGGCCGCAAAAAACGGTGGTGTCGGCCGCCAAGACGACGCCATCCGGCTTCAGTAAACTGACTTTTTCGGCCTTGGCCCTGGCAATTCGCTGCACATAGACGAGAGGCTTTTCGTTTTTAAGCGGGGTTTCATCGACATCGGCGGGGATGATCTGCGACGGCGCAATACCGCATTGCGCCAGCAAATCCAGCCGACGCGGCGAGGCAGAGGCAAGGATCAACGGGGGCGTCATGGACGTGGCCCCCGGATCTATTTGTGGCGGAAGGTGATACGGCCCTTCGTCAGGTCGTAAGGCGTCATTTCGACCGTGACACGGTCGCCCTCGAGGATGCGGATTTTGTTTTTGCGCATCTTGCCCGAGCTGTGGGCTAGAATAACGTGACCGTTATCAAGGGTGACGCGAAACATGGCGTTGGGTAGCAGCTCGGCTACCTGGCCTTCGAAACTCATCAGGTCTTCTTTTTCCGACATGGCGCTCCTGGTGATCGGGCCGCAGACAGAACGGTGCGGCCGATGTTGGTTTTGTACAGAATACAGACCGTCTTGATAGACGACAGACGGGGTGGTTGTCCAGACAGACTTAAAGTATTATAGAAAATAAAACGGCTGTCTTAAGCATCGTCATCCGTTGTGCGGCGAAGGTGTGCACCCACACCCCCCAATTTACCAACGATATCTTCATATCCGCGTTCAAGGTGGTAAATGCGATGTACCTGGGTCTCGCCTTCCGCCACCAGCCCCGCCAAAACCAGCGAGACAGATGCCCGGAGGTCGGTCGCCATCACATGGGCACCTTTCAGGCGCTTAACACCGCGCACCAGGGCCGAGTGGCCATGCACGGTGATATTAGCCCCCATGCGGATCAGTTCGGGCACGTGCATAAAGCGGTTTTCGAAAACGGTTTCGCTGACCATGCCGGCGCCCTCCGCCACGGTGAGCAGCGCCATCAACTGGGCTTGCATATCGGTGGGAAAGCCGGGGTAGGGTTCGGTCATCACATCGACACCGCGCAAGGTTTTGCGCGCGCGCCGCACCCGAATGGCGCTGCCGTTCTCGGCGATCATATCAACGCCGGCCAGATGCAGCGGATGTACCAGAGCGGTCAGGTGATCGATGTTGGCGCCATCAAGTAACACGTCACCATCGGTCATGGCAGCGGCAATGGCAAAGGTGCCGGCCTCGATACGGTCACCGATGACGCTGTGATGAGCGGCTTTGAGTTCAGTGACGCCTTCAATGACGATTCGGGCGGTGCCAAGGCCGCTGATTTTCGCCCCCATGGCGATCAGGCAATTGCCCAGATCAATGATTTCAGGCTCGCGGGCGGCATTGTGCAAAACCGTGGTGCCCTTGGCCAATGTCGCTGCCATCAGCAGATTTTCCGTGGCGCCCACCGATACTTTGGCGAAATGAACGTCGTTGCCTTTCAAGCCTTGCGGTGCTTTGGCGACGATATAGCCCTCGTCGATATCAATCTCGGCGCCCAGCTGTTTAAGACCTTCAAGATGTAAATCAACCGGCCGCGCGCCAATGGCGCAGCCACCGGGCAGCGAGACGCGGGCCTCGCCCATGCGTGCCGCCAGCGGCCCCAACACCAACACGCTGGCCCGCATTTTGCGCACCAATTCATACGGTGCCACGGTGCTGCTGATCGTGGCAGCATCCAAAACCATTTTTTTGCTAGCTGGATCATAATCGGTGGTGACGCCGAGTGCGCCCAGTACACCGCGGAGCGAGGCGACATCGCGCAAATCGGGCACACGCGTCAACGTCAAAGTGCCGGGCGCCAGGATAGCGGCACACATAAGAGGCAAAGCCGCGTTCTTGGCACCACTGATGGTAATGGTGCCTTTCAGCGGTTGGCCGCCGGTGATGCAAAGTTTATCCATGATTTTTTCCTTGATGTGCCTGAATTTTATACATTTTTTGGGCAAAGCAACAAGTGCTTTTTTATTGACATAATACAGTTTCTCGGGTATTCTTTGCTTCTTTTCACGGAGATATCTTATGCGGCTTAGCCTCGATCACAAAAAGACCAGCGTCAATTTGACGCGCGAAGTAATCATCAGCCGCTATAGTGACTATGATTTGGAAGACCTCATTCCGATGAATTACTATCCCCGTCTGGATAGCCATGAAGGGCGTGAATTTATACTCACCTATCTGCAGTATGCAGATGATATGTCGATCATAAAAAAGTTCATTCAACGCGGCATGGATATCAACGCGGCTGTTGATAGTAACGGTAATCGCCTGCTGCATCATATGATGGATTACGTCTATCGTTACACGCCCATATTTGCTCGTTTGTATAAAGAAATTGAAGGTATTGACCTAAATGTTAAAAATAACGCCGGTCAGAAGCCGCTTGATCTCTTAATCAATCGCAAGCATCACGCTTCTACAGCTGTGGTGATGCTGTTTTTGAAGGCAGAGGAAAAAGCCTTGGAGGGAGAGTCCTTCAGCACTCGCAAATGGTATATGCAACATCGGTTGCACCATCTGGCAAAATTTATTCCTGCTGAAAATATTCTTGCACTCGTCCCTACGCAAATTGATTTTAATGATGCCCTAGAAGATCGCAGCGTCATGATGACACTGGCGCAGAATGGTCATATCGGGGTTCTTGAAAAATTAGCGGGCCGGCCCGATTTCAAACCCAAAAATCTACAAGAACGGATTATTCTCGCCGTTGTTAATAATTGCAACGATGCATCTATCGTCTTGCCGCTCATGCAGAAGCTTCTGGCTAAAGGCTATAGGCTTGATGCGGATGTCGTGAATGCAGCCCTTGAAAAAGGACAGCTTGATGTCGTCGACTATATTCTCAGCACACCGGAAAAAGAGGGCGGATTGAAGTATGACGCCGCCCAGCGCCGCCAGTTATTTGAATGGATCATCAAGAACAAAACGATCGCTGTTATTGAAGCCGCCGCAAAACTGAAGACATTTGCGCGTGTGGCCGATATTGATGCCCGTGTTTTTGAGGGTGGCACCACCCGGCTTATGCAGGCCGTCACGGCTAATAGCAGAGAGGACGTCCAAAAGCTGTTGGCGATGGGGGCCAGCCTAGAAATTAAAAATGATGCCGGGCTGACAGCCCGTGATATCGCCCAGACAGTGCGTAACAGTGACACTGTGCGCAAAATCCTCGAAGAGCGCTGGCTAGAAATGAACCGCTGCGGCGATTATGAACGTGTGGACCCGCAGCAGATTGCCTGGAAACGTGGCGTGCTGACGTACATTTTCGATTTCAGCGCCGGTCAGGTCATTGTCCGTGACGATGTGACGAAGGGTATTGCCATGCAGTCGATGGCGGATTTCAGTAAAAGCGGTGAAGATGCGGTCAGTGATGCCGCCAAAGTGCTGGAAGACCTGGGCGGCACGGCGAAGGGCTATGCACAAAGATCGCAACCCGCACGCGCTGGGGCTACCATTAAGAAAACCATCCCTGTATAGAATTTAAAGCCGGGGTAGAGTCACGCCCTTTTGCCCCATATATTTGCCCGCCCGGTCGGCATAGGACACTTCGCAGGGGCTGGCCCCTTTGAAGAACAAAAACTGCGCGATGCCTTCATTGGCATAGACCTTGGCGGGTAGGGGGGTCGTATTCGAAATTTCCAGCGTCACCTGGCCTTCCCATTCAGGTTCTAAAGGGGTGACGTTGACGATCAGGCCGCAACGGGCATAGGTGCTTTTACCCAGACACACCACCAGAACATCGCGCGGCACCTTAAACGTCTCGACCGTGCGGCAGAGAACAAAGCTATTGGGCGGGATGATGCAGACATCGGTCTTGCGGGTCACAAAGCTGCTGGGGTTGAACTGTTTCGGGTCGACAATCGCATTGTCGACGTTGGTGAAGATCATGAACTCATCTGACAGACGGCAATCATACCCATACGAAGACAGACCGTAAGATATCACCCCGTCGCGCTTTTGGCGTTCTTCGAAGGGGGTGATCATCGCATGGTTAAGCGCCTGCTCGCGGATCCAGCTGTCGGGCATAAT
>JAIXUW010000241.1 GCA_027483355.1 Alphaproteobacteria bacterium | reverse complement strand
GGCCGCGCTGCGGGAGGTGAATCTGGAGGAGAAGGTGGCTGTCGGGCGTGATGTTCTGGAGCATGTGCTGCGCGAGTATGCGCGTGAGGAGCAGGGTGTGCGCGAGCTGAAGCGCAGTATCGAGGGGATTGTCCAGAAGGTGAACATGCTGCGCATCTTCAACTCCAAGGACCTACCCTTCCACATTCCCGAGTTCCAGCTGCCGTTCGTGGTTAAGAAGAGCCACGTGGACCTGTTCCTGAAGCGGCGGGACCTGAAGGAGAAGCTCCCTGAGGGGATGTATACTTAATAGGGGGGTCAGGCTTGAATGCCTCTGCTGGCACCGGCCCGCCCCACATTCCATCTTGACGTTGACGCTCGGCGCGCATCGCGGCGAGCTTCGCTTCCAACTCCTTTTTAGCCTGTGTATCGGACGGCCGCGAGCCGCCACCGCACCCGGGGCCTGCGCCCCAACGACGAATAGCACATCCGCTCATACTACCCCTTTTTCTCCTTTAAAGGAAGAATGGACTTGACCGCACTCTACTGGCAGAAAAAGCTCTATATGGGCATTGTATTCCTCGTCCTGCTGGGTGCCATCAACTGGTTGGCCATTGGTGCCCTCGGGCAGGACCTCGTGCGTCTGGCACTGCCTCCTCGTCATGCCAAGTGGGTCTATATCGTTATCGGTGTGGCCGGTCTGTGGCTGATTTTCAGTCGCGACGTGTATCTTCCCTTCCTTGGTGAGACACACATGCCTGCCGGCGCAGTGGGCACTCGCACTCCTCAGAATGCAAACGAGCAAGTAACAGTTACGGTGGCACCCGGTGCGAAGGTCGTCTATTGGGCCACAGAGCCAAACCCTACGGCGGACAATCGTGCTCTGCCAAACTGGGATGTTGCCTATGGAGAGTATGATAACGCCGGTGTTGCGGAGGCGGATGCGAGTGGCAAAGCGATTCTCCGCTTCCGTGGCCCACCCCAGCCCTATAAAGTGCCTATGCGCAGCCGCCTGGAGCCGCATGTACATTTCCGTGTTGGCACATCTAACGGCTTCTTGGGTCCTGTGCAGTCGGTGTTCCTGAAAGATGGCTCAATAGAGGGATTTAGCTCTCTCATTTAGAGTGATTCGTATGGATCTTACAAACCCCTTTTTTATTGCAGCAGTAGTAGGAGCAGTCTTTGGAATTGTTCTCTCTGTACTCTTTGGTATCTATAATAAACCAACCGCAGATCTCTTTGCTCGCTCTATCTTTGGAGTAAGCACGAACTCCTTTTTGAATCTTATGACGGTGAGTATGCTTATTATCTATATCTGTATTCTCGGAGCCATGGCATTTGTTGTGAAAGATGGCGGATTTCCTCTGGAGAATCCGATTACCTTTTCTCTAGAAACATTCATGGTGGCACTTGTCCCCTCCCTTCTGTATGTAGGAATGGCCTGGGGGCGAGGCGGTTCCCTTTCAAGCATCACCCTTTGGAAACACTTCTCGGCTATTTTCTTCAAGTTCGCAGTAACGTCTGTTCTACTCCAGTATAGCGGCTACTATCGCTATTTCTTCCCCGCAAAGCTTGCCTAAATATGTTGATACAAATAACCGTTTAGAGCCACACATGTTACATGTTTACACATATTATACGTCGACGCATCAGGCCAGAGTTCTGCTTGATTCGGCGGCTATCCATGGCCTTCCAATTCAGAATCTAGCGACGACCACTGCGTGGAATGGTCTACAGGATAAGTTGCTAGCAATGCAGCGGGTGCTGGACACCTTGTCAGATACAGATATCTGCTGTTTCGTGGATGCATACGATGTCGTGGTAAACTGCAATACAGATACATTGCTCCAAAGGTTTCTGGCGAGCGGAGTCGACCTTCTGTTTGGAGCAGAAACCCAGCTCGATCCTCCCTTCATGCCAGTCGAGGCCTACCCCACCGCAGATACCCCGTTCCGATTTCTCAACAGTGGAGTATATATTGGTCGCGTGGCGGCTATCCGCGCTATGATGGCATGGGGTGATTGTCGCGGAATGAATGACCAGGAGTATGCCGCACGCTATTGGCTTCATGTGCGTGGCACTGAGCCTGTTCGCCTAGACACACGCTGTCAGATTGCCCTCAATATGTGGGCCGTGCCATGGGCGCAGCTCCAGATTCGTGGGGGTGACATTCACTACACACCCTTTCAAGTATCCCCGTGCTTTGTTCATTTTAATGGTGGCTCCTATCGTGACCTCTATCGTGATTTTGTGCGGCGGGATGGCGCATTTGTCTTTGTGGAGAATCCGGATGAATGGGAGACACTGGAGGCCTGTGTGCGGTTCAAACAGGCTACACTCGTGAGTGGAGAGGTTGAATATCTGGAGGGTCGTGGACACACCTATTGAGCCCACATAAACCGCAGCCCCTCATTCAGCTCTAGAGATGACACAGCTGGCACAGATTCAGGCGCTCGATTTGACGAGCAGTGTTATCGGCACTGGCACCGCCATCAATTGGGATGAGTTCCGTGGAGAGGCTGGGCGGGAGCACTACAAGCTGTTGGCCTGGCTGGCGTCCAAATTCACGGATGCAGATATCTTCGACATCGGCACGCACCGCGGGGCATCTGCGGTAGCCCTGGCCGCTGGGGGCTCAACGAACCGGATTTGGTCGTTTGATCTGGAGCACAAGTATCCGCTCCCTACGTTGCCGAATGTGACCTGGAGTCTGGATAATCTGATGACTGCGGAGGGACAGGCGACCTGGCGCGACCGACTCCTTGGCTCCGCCTTTATCTTTCTGGATATCGACCCCCACGAGGGAACGCGGGAGCTGGAGTTCATCGGCTGGCTGCGCACCGCTGGCTACAAAGGGTTCGTCGTGTGCGATGATATCTGGTATTTTAAGGAGATGCGCGATAATTTCTGGTATCAGATTCCAGCGGCTGAAAAGGTGGATGTGACGGAGCTGGGGCACTGGTCAGGCACGGGTATCTGGCGCACTGAGCCGAGTAAGCTATGGCCGGCTATGCCGCCTACGGCCAGCTCCTGGACTGTTGTCACCGCCTATTTCGACCTGACGGCGATGCCAGATGCGAGCATCTCGATTAAGGCCCGCCCCGCGGAGCACTATCTCGCCGCCGCGCGGAGCACAATGGCACTCGAGCAGAATCTGGTTGTATTCTGTGAGCCGAGCTCCGAGGCCGCCCTCCGCGCCATGCGCCCTGCGTGGCTGTTACCCCGCACGCGCTTTGTGACCATGTCCTTTGAAGACTTCCCCTTAACGAAGTATCGCGCGAAGATTCAGCAGAATCGTCGTGAGAAACCGTATGCGTTTGATGACCGGAACACGGCTAGCTATTATCTGCTTTGTATGGCGCGGTATGCGATGCTGAAGCAGGTGATGGCTGAAAATCCGTTCCAATCCACCCACTTTGCCTGGCTGAACATCTGTATTGAGCGGATGGGGTGGCGGAATGTGGCAGCGCTGCCAGGACTCTGGCATGGTGGGTTGCTACGGGATGCTGTGAGCACCTGCTGGATTGATTATCAGCCGAAGGAGCTTGTAGAGAACTGGCCCGAGTATTTCAAATGGGGGCGCTGCGGTATGTGCTCCGGGTTCTTTACAGGTGGTGAGGATGCAATGAAGGAGTTCTGTGATGGTATGGAGGCCGCGTTTCTGGAGACACTCGAGGCGGGCTATGGCCATGCGGATGAGCAGCTGTTTTCCATTGTGTATTGGCGGCAACCGGGGCTCTTTGAGCACTACTATGGAGATTACCAGGAGATGATTACCAATTACTGGAAGCCGTGTGACCGGCCGTTCGAGCCTGTGCGTCTGTTAGCGACGCATGCGGCAGGGGCGGGAGATTGGGAGACATGTGCTCGCGCCTGCGATGCGGTGTGGCGGGCCTGGAAAAAAGGGGTTGCTGCCTTGGACGATGGGCAGCTGCGGGAGCTGGTGCGCCTCTATAGGGATGTGCGCCGGCGAACGGGGGTCGGCGCGGAGCTGCCCTAGGCCTCCGCTGCGCGTGACGGCGTCGCCCGCCGCTCCCAGAACATTACGTAGGTGCTTTCACCGAAGAAGGGGCTCGGAATCTCGCGGGAGCTCTCATCATCATAGAGATACCACTTCTCCGTGTCCAGATGGCGGCACTGGGCCGTGTAGTGACCACCACCACTGCCACCGTGGTGGTCCACAATGCCCCGCAGCTCATACTCCGTTACACCTGCTGACTCAGGACTCTCTGGAGAGAAGAAGCGGCGGAGGTCGAGCAGTGGTGTATGGCCGGCGAAAGGTGCGATGCGTGTGTGAACCTTATTGCCATCGTGACGGAAGCGCTTGAGCACCACAACGACCGTCTGCGGCAGGCGCCACAGGCGGACCTGGCGGGTGGCCGTCGTGCGCTCAGGGCACTTGTCACAGTGATAGCCTTCAATCGACTCGGGCTCCATGTCGGCCTCCAGCATGGACTCGAGCGTGGGAGCACCGGTCGCCGCTCCGCCCGCCCCCGTAGGCACAGTCGCCTTTAGAGCATTGAAACTCTCCCAACGATGCGAGACATTCCCGCAGCGCTGGCAGACCGTCCGAGCGTGATTGAGACCGTAGAAGAGGTCAACGAACGGGCTATACTCTTTCGAGAACTCGCGCGCCCATGACTGGAGCGCCTCTGTAACGAGGCGGTCACGCTCCGTTGTCGGCGGAGCGCGCACGATACGCATCTCCACATCGGATGCCGTTGCCTCATGTAGACACTCCAGCAGAAACAGATAATACTCG
>JAIXUW010000277.1 GCA_027483355.1 Alphaproteobacteria bacterium | reverse complement strand
TCGTAGGTGTCACGGCGCAGCGCCGCTGCGTCATGCACGGCATTGAGAGCGTGGTAATCGGCGATAAAGATAAATGTTTGCTCATGCTGCTGACCCAATTGAATAGCGCCACGCATAGCGCCTATATAATTGCCGATATGCGGCGCACCAGTAGGTTTGACACCGGTAAGGGCAATGGTCGGCTTGGCAGGAGCGGCAGTCATGCAAACAGTCTTTCTTTGGTCGCTGAGAGGCTTTAAGCTATAGCAGATTCAACCCGGAAGGCACAACGATGTGCGGTAAATTTACGCAAAAGCTTGATCTGACGGGTCTTGCGGCACTGCTTGATCTGCCGATGACCTTGACGCCACCCAACGCAGCGGTAACACCCGGCAGGCAGGCGCTGACGATCGAGGCCATTAACGGTCCGCGTCTGATGCGCTGGGGTTTTGCCTCGGCACCGGGTCTGGGCACGCGCCCGCTGCTGCACGCCCGGGCGGAAACGATGACGCAAAAACCGCTATTCCGCGACGCCGCCACTACCCGGCGCTGCCTGCTGCCCGCCGACAGCCTCCACGAAGCGGGGCTGGTTTTCACCGCCGTTGATGGCCCGCTGCTGCTGGGGGCGCTCTGGCAAAAAGGCCATGATGACGTGCTGGAATTTGTTGTCATCACCGAAGCTGCTCAAGGAGCCGTAGCCGCGGTACATGATCGCAGCCCCCTTCTGCTGACCACGCGTGCCGAGGCACAAGACTGGCTTTTCCGCGCCAAGCGCCCGGTCCAGACGCCGCCCCTGCGCCATCACGAAACAACGCCACCCGCCGATAACCGGCAGATGGCGCTTTTCTAAACTGCAATAACTTATCTTTTTGGCCCAAGCGATTTTAAGGCCTTAGCCAGATGGGACGGCAGTTCGGGAACGTCCTTGGTCAAAGCGGCTACCACCTGTATAACGTCAGCATCCCCGCGCGCCGTGGCGAATTTACGCATCAGCGGCGCATACACGTAGACTGTTTCGGCCGTCTCGCCGGCCCAGACTGCGCGGACGGTCTCCGGCGGGGCTGTCGCCAGCATATGAAACTGCAAAACCTTGATCATTTCTTCGGCCACGGTCCCGACGCCGATCAGCCCCATGTAAAGATCGGTTTCAAGGTCGATCTTACCGCCATGCAAACGGAAGACCTCCAGCATGAGGTCTTTTAATGCCCGCGTCTGGGTCAAAGCAAGTTTTGCCGTCGTCCACTGCGCTTTTCGGGTGCTCGTTAGCATCTCGTCTAAAGACGATATGATTTCCCGCGACGCGCCGTAGCAAATGGCTTCTTGGGCCTGACGATTCAGCCTTGGCAAAATGCCGTATTTTACCACCTGGGGCTTATCAGCGTAGGCTTTGCTGATAGCAGAATACATTTCGTCTGCGGCCGCTACATCCAAGCTGGTCAAAACCATTTGGCCATAGGCGTCATACTCGCGCTTTATTTCAGCCAAGACAAAAGACCAATCGGGTATCGTCTCGCGCAGGGACTGCGCATCATTGTTCGCGATCTGTAGGAAGATGCGTTTCAGATTATCCTGTAGATCCAGCAGATGCGGCGGTAACGGCGCGTCCATAAATTTTGTCCTCAATCAAAAAATGCGTTTTCAGCGCTTGGGCGCTGGTGTTTTTTTGGCTTTTTTGACAGCCGCTGGCGGCTTTCCCGTCAAGCTGTCGATCACGGCAGTGATAGCCGCATCGTTGCGCACGGCAGCAAATTTACGCAGTAGCGGCGCGTAAAGAGCAACATCATCTTGGCTCTCGCGCGACCAGGTGTAACGAATAGCCTCGACGGGTGCTTCCAGGATCATATGGAGCTGAAAGTATTTATTGGCGGCTTCTGCGTAGAGAACGTTATCAAGCAGCTCTTTGTAAAGCTCGCTGTCCGTTTCATACTTATCACCCTGCGCTTCAAACAATCTAAAATTTACTGCTATCATCTGTCCTATGCTGAAGCTGGCCCCGCATACATCCTGCCACGCACGCTTTTGATAGGCTTTTGACAAGGCATAGGCTTTGCTGTGGTGGGCAATACGCGCACTCTCGGCGATATCTTCGAGCTCATCGGTCTCAATCGTTTGTATAACCGCTGGATTATGACGGTAATCGGCGACAAAATCCTCAAACGGGCTCGAACCGACAGCAGATAAAAAGTCGATCAGCAGACCGCCGGCACCCTCGCGCTGGCTGCCGCCAACGGACCTGCGAATACCCGTATGCAAATCGAACTCAAGGGCACGGAAATTATCGATATCACGTCCGGCAAGATCGTTATAAAGGAGCTCCAGCTCTTTGTTCAAATGGGCCATATGGGCGGGAACGCTGTCAGTCACGAAATGTCTCCTTATGAAAAAAATTATTACGCATGGAAATTAATCGCCGTTCAAGCGCCGTGTCAATGCTTTTAAATTATGCTGCGAAACAGCATTTTTATTTAAATGTCTTAGAGCCTTCTTCTTGACAGCTATGGGTAGAGACCCTAATCTTCATGCATTCCGTTAAATAAGCTGCCGAGGGCCACACCATGGGTATCCGCGACTTTTTCGACAATGCCAAAAAGAAGGCCGAAGAACGCCTGAACCCAAAACCGCTGACGCCCGAGGAAGAAAAAGCGCGCAAAAAAGAAGCCGCGCAAAAGCAATTCAATCAGCTCAGTAAGGCAATCGATATGGCCAAGAAAGGCCTTAAGATCAAAGGCGACGTCGATAAAAAAACCAACGAGATTAAAGACGGCATCGCCAAAAAAACCATCGACATTGCCGACAAGGCCGCCCCCATCGCTGATAAAATCGACGAAAAACTGGGCACACCGAAAAGCGACAAGGCGGTAAAAAAGCCCGCCGATAAAGACAAAAAGCCCAATGCGCTGCAGCGTGGTTTGGGCGCCATCGGCAACGGCGTCAAAGGTGCCGGCAAAGGTATCGTCGAGGGTAGTCGCATCATCGCGGGCGGGACGCAGGACATTATCGCGGGCGCCAAGGAAAAGGCGGCAGATGCAAAAGATCTCGCTGCCGAGAAGGCACGCGAAGCCAAAGAGGCGCAGGCAAAGAAACCCTCCACCCGTTCGGGTCTGTTGGATATGATGGTGCCGGCAGTGCCCCATACTGAGGCGACCAAGCCAAAGGCATCCCCAGCCCCTGAAACCCCCACCCCACCCCCGGCCGCGAAAAAACCACGGACGCGTAAGCCGAAAAAGTAAAACGGCGCAGATGGCTTATGGGTCGATGCTGCCCTGCAACATATTGAAATATAATATCAATTTGAGCTTATTTTCCGGATTTTGACGCTTTACAAGCAGCGCAGCTCTGCCGTATTGTTACGACAATTCCAATCGATTCCATTTTTTGCCCCTTCGGAGGATTCCCCGATGTCGTCACAGCCGTCGTTCAACGCCCCGGCCAGCCGCCGTACCATGCCGTTTGAAAAATCCTATCCGCAGGGTGTGCAGTGGGACACAGGCATGACGCCCGCCACCATGGTTGATCTGTTTGACGAAAGCGTGCGCAAACACGGCACCCGGACCGCCGTTACCTTCATGGGCAAAAGCTATACCTACAAACAACTGAACCGCATGGCGGGATCCTTCGCCGCTTCGCTGCAACAGCGCGGCATTCGCACCGGTGACCGCGTGGGTATTTGTATGCCCAATAACCCCTATTATCTGGTGGCCTATTACGGCGCGCTCAAGGCGGGTGCCACGGTGGTCAACTTCAACCCGCTCTATGCCGATGATGAAATGACCCATCTGGTAAAGGACAGCGGTGCCAAATTGATGGTGACGCTTAACCTGCCGCAAATTCAACCGCGCCTGGAAAAGTTGCTTGGTAAAACACAGTTGGAAGCCGTGATCTCCGGCGATTTCGCCGATCTGCTGCCGAAAGGTAAAGCGCGGCTGCTGCGCACCATCAACGGCACCGTCGATGGTACGCAAAAAATCTTCGGCAAAATGGCCGCCGGCATTGGCAAATGGCGCGATGGCAAAGGTATTCCCGCTTTGTGCAATACCCGTCGCGGCCGCGAGGTTTTATCGCTGGCCGATATGCTGGAATATGGCCCGCATTACCATCGCCCCTATATCACCCCCAACCACACCGCTGTTTTGCAATATACCGGCGGTACCACCGGTATTCCCAAGGCGGCAATGCTGAGCCACGCGAACTTGGCCGCCAATGTGCGCCAGACCGCCGCCTGGTTTTCGGCTGAACGCAACACCAACGAGGCTCAGCGCGTGCTGGCGGTTTTGCCGTTCTTTCATGTCTTCAGCATGACCGTGCAAATGAACCTGTCGCTGCACATGGGTGACGAATTGGTTTTGATGCAACCAGCCCCAAAGCTAGACCCCAAGGCCGTTCTGCAAACCATGCAGGATCACGGCATCAATATTTTTGCTGGCGTGCCCGATCTTTACAAAAAACTGATCGAGACCCTCGGCACAACCTCCTATGACCTGTCGGCGCTGAAAACCTGCGTCTCGGGCGCAGCACCTTTACCTGAACAAACCTGGAATGGCTGGAAAAGCGCCACCGGTGTTGAAATCATCGAAGGCTATGGCCTGTCTGAAACATCGCCCCTGGTCGCCGCCAATCCGTTGGCGGGTAAGAAGAAATTGAACTCCATCGGCCTTCCCGTGCCGCTGACCGAAGTCAAAATCGCCAAAATCGATTTCCCCGATGAAAGCGTGGGTATCAAAGTCGAGGGCGAAATCTGCCTGCGCGGCCCGCAGATCATGCAAGGCTATTGGAACCGCCCCGATGAGACCGCCAAGGTCATGGACAAGGACGGCTATTTCCACACCGGCGACGTCGGCTATATCGATGAAGACGGTTATATTTTCATCGTCGATCGCATCAAGGACATGGTCATCGTCAATGGCTTCAAGGCTTTCCCGCGCCACGTCGAAGACGCCATCATGAAGCATCCTGCTGTCGCCGAAGTCATCGTTATGGGCGTGCCCGACGATGAAAAAGGCGAAGCCGTCAAAGCTTTCATCGTCTTGAAACCCGATCAAAAGGTGAGCGCCGAAGAACTCAACGCCTTCCTCAAAGACAAACTGGCCCACTACGAACAACCGAAACCCAAACACATCGAATTCCGCGCCGAGCTGCCGAAAACAATGATCGGCAAACCGGACCGCAAAGCCCTCAAGGCCGAAGAAAAAGCCAAGAGCGACGCACCGAAGGCTTAAAATTCTGCATAAAAAAAGCCGCCCTACTTGGGCGGCTTTTTTGTTTTCAGCGGCGTGACTGTCGCAGCTGGGCTGCAGCTACTTCACGGATGAGCGGCGCACCTTTCAGCCACGGCTGACCAGACGCCGGGCGGCGCTCAACGTTTATACGGCCATCGCTATGAACTTCGAGTTCGTTCTCCCCGGGCATGATGACTTTAACGCCCCAAACGTCAAAACCGTAAGGGAAAGCAGACGTATATAATGTCGGATGCTCATGAAAGTCCTTGCCACGGCGGCGCTTGACCACCATGCCGGGCGGCGCAAAAACTGCCACATCGCCATCACGCTGAACCACCACACAAACGCTCGGACCCAGATGGGCGGTGACAGCGACGTGTTGCGTTTTCAAGCCTGCTTTGGCCGTCTTGAAGGACAGCTGCAGCGGCAGTGGTAAAGGCGTAGAAGCGGGGTCGGTCATGATCGTCAGCTCTGAGGGATTAAAGCGCGTTGCCAGAATGTAGCAAACCAAACCATACATGAATAGCTTATTTTATGACAAAATTTTAATTTTTCAGCACCTTTAAAAGGCCTATGCAACCAGCCGCAATTGACTTTAAACCCTTTCCCGCTAGTCTTTGAGACAAGAACACTTACACATTTATATGACGCAAGCGGGAGACATCTGGCGACTTTGCCAGAGGCCGAAGGAGCAACCGCCCCGGAAACTCTCAGGCAAAAGGACCGCTTGCCGTCACGACACCTCTGGAAAGCGTGCGCCGATGATGTGGCGCACCACCGATGGAGCAAAACTCCGATGGTGCCAAGGACAGAGGGGGCAGACCATCGCGCTTACAGCCCCGGGGGAATCTGCCGTATGACCGAAAAACCTGTTTCATCGTTTATGACGGCGCCAGCTCTCAAGAAAACGCCCCTGCACGCCCTGCATCTTGAAAAGGGTGCCCGCATGGTGCCTTTCGCCGGTTACGATATGCCGGTGCAATACGATGGCTTTGGGGTATTGAAAGAACATCTGCACACCCGCGAACACGCGGGACTGTTTGATGTGTCACACATGGGCCAGGCCTTACTCTATAGCCCCACCATCGATCCCGCGACAGCGCTGGAAAAAATCGTGCCGAGCGACATCATCGGCCTGCAGAATGGCCGGCAGCGCTACACGCTGCTGCTGAATGACGAGGGCGGCATCCTTGATGATTTGATGGTCGCACGCCTGAATGAACACACGCTGTTGCTGGTCGTCAATGCCGCCTGCAAGGACAAGGACTTTGCCTATATCCGTCAGAAAATCGGCGCGGTAACGCAACTGACCCCGCTTGATGACCGTGCCCTGCTGGCGCTGCAAGGGCCGAAAGCGGAACAGGTTCTATCACCGTTCTTCTCCGGCCTGCTGGAAATGAACTTTATGGATGTCATCACCACCGCCTGGCGTGACGCGGACATTTACATCAGCCGGTCCGGTTATACGGGCGAAGATGGCTTTGAAATATCCTTCCCCGCTGCGCTTGCCGATGCCTTCACCCGTGACCTGCTGCAAGAAGCCGAAGTGCGCCTGATTGGTCTGGGGGCGCGCGACTCGCTGCGCCTCGAAGCGGGCCTGTGTTTGTACGGTCACGACCTGGACGAACACGCGAGCCCGGTCAGCGCCAATCTGAAATGGACCGTGCCCAAGCGCCGCCGCAACGAGGCCAATTTCGCCGGTGCCGCCAAAATCATGAGCGAGCTTAACAACAGCCCCTATATCTTGCGCGTGGGCCTGCAACCGCAAGGCAAAGCCCCCATCCGCGAAAAAACTGAATTATTCGACGACAAGGGCCGCAAGGTGGGCGTGGTGACATCGGGCAGCTTCGGCCCCTCGGTCGATGGCCCTATTGCCATGGGCTATGTCGATGCCAATCTTGCCGTCACCGGTACAATTTTAACCGCGATGGTGCGCGGGCAATCCCTGCCCTGCACCATCGTCGATCTGCCTTTCGTTCCGCACCGCTATAAAAAAGGATAAGCCATGACGCGTCTTTTGTTTTCCACCGACCACGAATATATTCGCCTTGATGGCGATATCGGCACCGTCGGCATCACCGACTATGCCCAAAAAGCTCTGGGCGATGTCGTCTATGTCGAAATGCCCAAAGTGGGCGCGACCCTTACCAAGGGCGGACAGGCCGGCGTCGTCGAAAGCGTCAAGTCGGCGTCTGAAATCTATGCCCCCGTCAGCGGGACAGTGAGCGAGATCAACGCTGGTCTCGCCGACGATACCGGGCGCGTCAATGCCGACCCGCTGGGTGAAGCTTGGTTCTTCAAACTGCGTTTGAGCAATACCAGCGAGCTGGATGGCCTGATGGACGAAGCCGCCTATACCGCTTATTGCCAAGGTCTCTAATCTTCTCTTCCTAAGGATCTCGCCATGACCATCAGCCTCGAGCAGCTTGAAAACACCGGTGACTTCATCCGCCGCCATATTGGCCCGCGTGAAAGCGATATTGCAGCGATGTTGAAAGTTGTGGGTGCTGATAGTCTCGATGCGCTCATGGCGCGGACCGTGCCAGCGTCGATCCTGGAAAAAACACCCGCCCCCACGGGAGAACCACAGCGGGAAGAAGAGGCGCTCGCCCAGCTCCGCGCCATCGCCCGCCAGAACGAGGTCTATCGCTCGCTGATCGGCATGGGGTATTACGACACGCTGACCCCCAACGTCATCGCCCGCAACGTCTTGCAAAATCCGGGTTGGTACACCGCCTATACCCCCTATCAGCCAGAAATCAGCCAGGGTCGTCTTGAGGCACTGGTCAATTTCCAGCAAACAGTGATGGATCTCTGCGGCCTGGAGCTGGCCAATGCATCGCTATTGGACGAAGCCACCGCCGCCGCCGAAGCGATGACCCTTGCCAAGCGCGGATCGGGCCATGCCAGCAACACCTTCCTGGTCAGCGACGAATGCCATCCGCAAACCATCGCCGTCATCGAAACCCGGGCGGAACCGCTCGGTATTAAGGTGGTGGTCGGCAAGACGCAGGATCTAATGGGCCAGGAAGGTTTTGCGCTACTACTGCAATACCCCGGCACCACCGGCGTTATCGAAGATTACCGCGCCATCACCTTGGCCGCGCATCGCAAAAATATGGTCGTCTGTGCTGCCACCGATCTGCTGGCGCTAACCTTATTGACACCGCCGGGTGAATGGGGTGCCGATATTGTTTTTGGCTCGGCACAGCGTTTTGGTGTACCCCTCGGTTACGGCGGCCCCCACGCGGCTTTTATGGCGGCCAAAGATACCTATAAACGCTCGCTGCCTGGCCGCATTGTCGGCGTCTCGGTCGACAGCCGCGGCAAACCCGCCTATCGCCTGGCCCTGCAAACCCGCGAACAACATATCCGCCGCGAAAAAGCCACCAGCAACATCTGCACGGCGCAAGTGCTGCTGGCCAATATCGCCGGTTTTTATGCCGTTTGGCATGGCGCCGATGGCCTGACGCAAATTGCAACCCGTATCGAGCGCCTGACCGCCATCCTGGCCGCCGGGCTTGCAAAGCTGGGCTTTACCATCAGCAACGCCAGCTCGTTCGATACCCTGACCGTTACCGGCAGCGACACGGCACGTGAAATTCTCGCCCGTGCCCGCGCC
Organism: Alphaproteobacteria bacterium; assembly: GCA_027483355.1. GTDB lineage: Bacteria > Pseudomonadota > Alphaproteobacteria > Micavibrionales > UBA2020 > JAEXMB01. The sequence continues at coordinate 3,675 of JAIXUW010000277.1, read as the reverse complement.
AAGAGCATGAACCTGCGCGATTTCGGCGATGGCCGCATCGGCGTCGCGCTCGATGAAAAATCTACCGCCGACGAGGTTTTTACCCTCTGGCAGATTTTCTCAGGTCAAAGCGTTTTCAGCTTCAGCGTCGACGGCCTTGATGCCGAGAGTCCGACACGAATTCCCGCCGATCTACGCCGCACCAGCGCTTTCCTCAGCCATCCGACTTTTCACCGCTACCGCAGCGAGACGGAAATGCTGCGCTATCTCAAATCGCTCGAAAACAAGGATATCTCGCTGACGCGGTCGATGATCCCCCTGGGTTCTTGCACCATGAAGCTGAACGCCACCGCCGAGATGATGCCGATCAGCTGGCCTGAATTCTGCGACATCCACCCCTTTGCCCCGGCCGAGCAATGCCAGGGTTACCGCACCTTGTTGCAAGACCTCGAGCGTAAACTCTGTGCGCTGACCGGTTTTGATGCCGTATCCCTGCAACCCAATGCGGGCAGCCAGGGTGAATATGCGGGTCTGCTGATTATTCGTGCCTGGCATCACAGCCGTGGCGATCAGCATCGCACGGTCTGTCTGATCCCGTCTTCGGCGCATGGCACCAATCCTGCCAGCGCCATTATGGCGGGGATGGAAATTGTCATTGTCGCCTGCGACGATAATGGCAACATTGATATCAATGACCTGCGCGCCAAGACCACGCAGCATAAAGAAAAACTGGCCGCCCTGATGGTCACCTATCCATCGACCCACGGCGTCTTTGAAGAAGAGATCAAAGACATCTGCCAGATCGTGCATGATCATGGCGGCCAGGTGTATATGGACGGTGCTAATTTCAACGCGCTTGTCGGCCTTGCGCGCCCCGGCCAGTTCGGCGCCGATGTGATGCATATGAACCTGCATAAAACCTTTTGCATTCCGCACGGCGGCGGCGGCCCCGGTATGGGCCCGATTGGCTGCGGGGCGCATCTGGCCCCCTTCCTGCCCGGTCACCCGCAAATGCCCAGCCTGGGCGGTGAACAGGCGATTGGCCCCGTCTCGGCGGCTCCCTATGGCTCGGCCTCTATTCTGCCGATTTCGTGGATGTACATCACCATGATGGGCAGCGAAGGCATGAAGCGCGCCACCCAAATCGCCATTCTCAATGCCAACTACATGGCGGCGAAACTGCAAGGCCATTACGAGACCTTATATAAAGGCCGCAACGGACTGGTGGCGCATGAATGTATTTTGGATACGCGCGGTCTTAAAGACAGCGCCGGCATCAGCGTTGACGATATCGCCAAACGCTTGATGGATTTCGGCTTTCACGCCCCCACCATGTCTTTCCCGGTGGCCGGCACGCTGATGATTGAACCGACCGAGAGTGAGAGCATGGCCGAGTTGGACCGCTTTATCGATGCCATGATACGCATCCGCGCTGAGGCCGCCGCCGTCGAGAAAGGGCAACTGCCGCGTGACAACAACCCGCTGGTGAAAGCGCCGCATACGCTGGCTGATCTCACCGCCGCCGAATGGGATCGTCCCTATACCCGCGCACAAGGGGTTACACCGGCACCGTGGGTCGAGGCCAACAAGTATTTCCCGCCTGTGGGCCGGATTGACCACGCCGCCGGGGACCGTAACTTGGTCTGCGCCTGCCCGCCGTTATCGGCTTATGAAGAGACGCAGGATAAGGCGGCAGCCTAAATAAACCATTGATATTTAATAACTTAATATTGCGCGCTTGCGCAATATGTTAATATTCTGTAAATTATTTTAAGTTTACATATTTACAGGAGATTCGTTATGCCCTCAGGCCTTCTTGCTATTCTTGATGATATCAGTGTTCTGATGAAACATACGGCTGCCCTCAGCAAGATCGCGGCCAAGAAAACCGCCGGCCTGGTGGGTGACGATCTAGCCGTGAACGCCGAAGCAATGTTGGGCATCAACCCCAAACGCGAACTGGCAATTGTCGCCGAAGTGGCCAAAGGCTCGGCTATCAATAAAGTCTTTTTGATCGGCGGCGCGCTGGGCCTGTCGGCGGTGGCACCCGCAGTTATTCCGGTGGTACTGATGGCCGGTGGTGCTTTCCTCTGCTACGAGGGGTATCACAAAACCTTCGACAAACATCATCACAAAGACGACGGTCACGAAAAAGAACTGATTGACGCTGCGCAAACCAGCACCGAAGCGGTCCTTGCCCTTGAAAAGAAAAAGATCAATCAGGCCGTCACCACAGATTTTATTTTATCAGCTGAAATTATTGCCATCTCGCTGGGTGCCATGGCAGGTGCCAGCCTTGTAGCGCAGGCAAGCGCTCTGGTCGTTATTTCTGCTGCCATGACCGTTGGCGTTTATGGCGCTGTCGCAGGTCTGGTTAAGCTCGATGATCTCGCTCTCTTCATGATGAAGAACGAGTGGCAAAATCCAATGGGTGCCGCCATCCGCAAAAGCGGTCAATTTCTGGTCGAAAAGGGCGTACCCACCCTTATGAAGGGTTTATCCATCTTTGGCACGGCCGCCATGTTTATCGTCGGTGGTGAAATTCTCCTGCACGGTATCCCCGCTGCCCACCACGCCGTTGAACACGTCTTGCATATGCTACCCGCCGTGCCCGGCCTTTCAATCGTGGCTGGCATGGGCATGGGTCTTGCGGCCGGCGTTGTCGCCGGGGCGGTCACCGCCACTGGCTGGAAAGTTGCCGGTCCCACCATTACTAAAGTCCTCTCGGCCACTCTCAAACCCTTGGCTCCCGCGGTTGAAAATCTGAAAGCGCTCAACCCCTTCAAGAAAAAGCCAGGTGTAGAAGCGACCGTAGCCCCGCAAGCAGTGGCAGCCCCCGTTACGACCGTTGAAGTGGCATCGGATATGACCGCCGCTCTACCCACACCCAAAGAAGATCTGGCGAAAGCCGCACCTAAAACAGAAGCAAAGCCACCCGTCAGCGATGCGACGATAACCCAGGCCACCAGCGTCACCCTGAACGCCAATCGTCGTCCGTAAAAAAGACTTGGCAAAGCCACCATAACTCCTGCACAAAGGGCTATCCCTTGTGCAGGAGTTTTTTTTGATGGCCACCGGTTTACTTGCCCTGTTTGACGATATCGCCGTGCTGATGGACGATACCGCCGTCATGACCAAACTGGCCGCCAAGAAAACGGCTGGCATTGTCGGCGACGATCTGGCGGTGAATGCCGAGGCGATGATCGGCATCAACCCCAAACGCGAGCTGGCGATTGTGGCCACCGTCGCCAAAGGGTCGGTGATCAACAAGGCCATCCTCATTCCGGCAGCGCTGCTACTGGCCGCGATCGCACCCTGGCTGATACCCATCCTGCTGATGATCGGCGGCGCGTTTTTATGCTATGAGGCCTATCACAAAACCTTTGATCACGGCGATACCGCTCATCAGGCTGAACTGGTCGAGGCAGCGCACCTCAGCACCGAGGCGGTCCTCGCCATCGAAAAGCAAAAAATCAAACAGGCCGTTACCACGGATTTCATTTTGTCGGCGGAGATCGTCGCCATCGCGCTTGGCACCATGACGAATGCCACGCTGGCAACCCAGGCGACATCGTTGGTCGTTATCGCTGTGGCGATGACCATCATCGTCTATGGCTCGGTGGCAGGTCTGGTAAAACTCGACGATCTGGGCATCTGGATGATGCAAAAACCAGCGGCCGCTATGAAACGCGCCGG
>JAIXUW010000286.1 GCA_027483355.1 Alphaproteobacteria bacterium | reverse complement strand
TCGGGGCTGGTGCAGGGGAATTTGGACTCGACATTCTCTACCGATAGGTGTCGAAATTAAGCACACACTAAACATTTACTAGCTGTCTTTTTGCAGATTCTGATATACCGCCAAGAATCATATGTGTCATCAGACACAAATCTTCCGCACGTTCCAAAAATAGAGAATATCCGCGAGTAAAATGCCCCTGGCCATCACGCACAAAGACCAACTTCGGAGCGCCTGCAGCAGTCGTTCCGCGCAGTGCCTGTATCCATTTCACCGCTTCATATGCATAGACTTGCCGGTCATTTTCCGCAGTTCGACATACCACCGTCACTCCTGGCGCTCCGCTCGGTGGCAATCCATCTACAGGGGATAGCTGTAACAGGGTCTGCATATCTGCAATTCGCTCCGCCGGATGCCCAAACTCATTAAACTCTAAGCTCGTTAAGGGGAGTGCCGGATTTGTTGTTGTGCGAAGAACATCGACATAAGGAACCTCTGTCAATACCCCAGCGAAGCGTCGCCCGCGTGGCGCACGCACAACTGCTGCGCCAACTAAATACCCTCCTGCAGAGCGTCCAAAAAGGGCTGTGCGCGCCGGAGGTGTCCCTGTCTCCTCTTGTAGTGCGCGCACAACCGCCTCCAGGTCCTCCACACCTTGTTTCTTTCCAGCAAGCCGCCCAGCCTCTGCCCAAGTCTCCGTATCATCTCCACTTCCTCGCACAAGAGCAAATCCCACATCCCATCCGTGCTCTAGCCATGGTCTCCAGCGCGCTGTTGACAAGCTTGTTGGAATCCCATACGCGCCGTATGCTACCACAAGCAACCCCCTTTTGAGCCCAAGAGGAGCATCTTGAGCCCCCCTACAGAGAATCCATCTCACAGCAGTTCCATCCTCCGAGCGCGCAAAGCCGCTCCGTGTGTTGGCGTAGAGAGTTCCCGTAGAGGATACTCCAGGTCGCACGACATGTAGGGTAGTATCATTTGGCATCCATGGATTCCACGCATATTCTGCAATTCCCCGCGCAATCAGCTTTGGAGGTCGACGGGGAGAGCAGTGAAGAAGCCAGCGCATTCCTGCGCGCCTTAGTACGAGAAATCGCCGCCCCAGATCTCCATCTTCAAGTCCATACCGCCCGAGTCCCGCTGGTAGCTGCCATTCGAGATTTACAGGCACCCAAGGACTCGCATAGGAGCCGCGACGCACGAAATACGCCGGCAGACCACCCTCTGTTGTTCCAAGAGGCATAAAACTCACTCCTGCCAAGTCAAGCTGCTGAGCCTTCGCTCCACCCAGTGGAACGTGCCACAGAAACTGGCGTCCAGCATCCTCACCCAGAACAAACACTCCATAGGCATCCCCGCGCACAAGGGATAAGCTAATCTGCGGAGACGTACCTTCTAGAACACTCGCCCGGTCTCCACCCGTTTTTGTATTTAGGCTTACGACTCGGCGATACTGTAGAGCAGCGTCTCCTTCAATACAATATACACGGTCTCCTACAACAACAATCTCCCCTGCGACTCCACCCTTCCCCCCTGTAAAGCTCCAAAGGGGTGTGTGTGCGGTTCGCGTCGTCGCATAGAGAGTATAATGCTCAGCACCCTGTCTCACGTCCGTTGTATACAGAACAATACCTCTGGGTGCGATATCAATTCCCCCTGCAAGTGGACGAGCCGCCGCTGCTTTGACATCTTCGCCAACGAATGTCCAGGAATATGCGGACCCTGATACAGGAGTTATGTTTAGTTGCGCGCCCGTTCCTCCGCCTATATCTACTGTCCAGATGAGTCCAGCCTCCTCCTCCTTTTGAGCGGCTTCAAAGGAGAGGGCTAGAGCAACCGCTGCTTCTGGACTTGGCAAAAGGGCCTCTACCGCTGTTTCCACACCCGCTCGGAATCGAGCCGTTTCAGCCTTTACAAGTGTGCGCCAACGCTCCCCACGCATCGATTCCATCCACGCACGGGGGTCGCGCCATGCTATATATCCGAGGTCCCGTATTGCCTCCGATGCCATTGCTACTGGCTCTTCCTGCCTAAACCGGAGGAAGGAAGCCCCTGTAGAGTCACGAATGCCCGAGGTCTGTATTCTCGGGTCGAAAGCCAATACGTTCGGCCTAGCAAAAGACATGGAGGCTATTCAGGCAGCGTTGGGCGGTGCCGGCTATAGTCTTACGTTGCGCGACCCTCTTGAGCCCCCTGTAGCCTGTGATATTGCTATTCATCTTGAGCAGCCGGTCTACGTGTGGATGCCGTGGGCAACTCGCAATGTGCTCGTAGTGAATCCCGAGTGGTTTCAGGCGGAGGCGTGGGCATCCTACATGCCCCGATTTGACCGTGTCATCTTCAAATGTAAGGCGGCCGCTGATGCTGCGGTAGCCGCGGGTCAGGTGACTTCTGCTCAGACCTGTGTGGTCCCCTGGGGATGCCCTCCTCCCCCCACCCCCCCAAAGGGGAAGCGCCCTCCACAGGGCACAGCTGATACAGGATTTGTATGGTTTCTCGGAGGGTCTTCAAATAAGCGTGCGGCCGTTGTACCGATTGTGCGGGCCTGGAAAGAGAGTTTTCCGCCCCTGCGCATCTATACTACCGCTCCGCTGGACCTTTCTGGACTTACACTCCCGGAGACGGTGCGTATTGAGGTGCGTGATCTGGATGCGGAGACACGTCTCAATCTAGGGCGCTTCTTCCGTGGCCATGTAGCATGCTCTGCGGCGGAGGGATTCGGGTATACCGCAGCGGAGGCCGAGTGGTTGGGCGCCTATACGCTTCTGAATGATATTCCAGTCTATCGCGAGAGCTACGGAGGTGGGGTGATTGACTGCTCGGGTGTCTATATGTTGCCCAGTCTGGAGGATGTAGAGTCTGTGCTGGATGCGGCGATGGAGCGCTTCACGGCTACTGACTTTGCTGCCCTTGCTACACAGCGCGCAACTGCTGCGCGCCTTCGTTGGGATAGCTTTCGGGCGGACTTCAAAGGCGTGTGTGACGAGCTGCGGAAGGACCTGCCACGCCGGAGGCGCCTTCCTCCTCCTCTAGAGCCGGCCGATTGCCCCCCCATCTCCGTTGTTACACTCCTGTATAACCGCCGTGCCTTTTTCGACCTTGCCTGCCATAGCCTCATGATTCAGGACTATCCGAAGGACAAGATTGAGTGGATTATTGTGGAGGACTCCGATGACCCCACACAGGATGCGTCGGACCGTGTGATGGCTGTTGCGGAGCGGGCGGCACCTGTCCGCGTCGTATATGTCCCGCTGCGCAAGAAGACGACGATTGGTCGAAAGCGGAATATCGGCTGCGAGAAGGCGACTGCGGATATTGTATTGATGATGGATGATGATGACCATTATCCGGAGACCAGTTTCCGTCGTCGTGTGGCTTGGCTGACGAAGGGACCATGGGAGGTGGATGCTGTGGCAGCGACTACGATTGCCTGCTATGACCTGGTTCGTGGTATCAGTGCAGTGAATATGCCACCTATGGAGCTTCCTTTGGCACAGCGGATTTCGGAGGCCACACTGACGTTCCGGAAGGAGTGGTGGGCTGCCGGTGGTGGCTTCCCTCCAGATATTCAGATCGGGGAGGGCGAGGGGCTGTTGGTGGGGGCGGAGCGGGCCGGTCGCCTCCTCGAGCTTCCGCCGCAACAGATCATTGTGGCGTTCAGTCATGGGAAGAATGTGAGCAGCCGCCGCGTCCCATCCGGTGCGGATGTGAAGCCGGGCTGTTTCTGGGGATTTCCCCGTGAGTTTCTGGAGTTTATCCATCGACTGGCGGGAGTCACTGTTGTGGAGGAGGGCAGGCAGGTTCGACGGGGATCTTAATTCCGAGAAAGGCCTGTTTCAAGGTATCGAAATAGCTTGGCTGGCAGCGACCGCCGAGGCAGGAGCCGGACTCACACGTTGCAGAATCAGTACACGGGCAGTTCGCAGCGGCGAGATAGCGGATACCGCGCGCGGCGTCTTTGGCAAGCATATTCGGTGGAACAACCGGGTCATACAGACGTTTCCCAACAACGAGGTCCCGGCGCTGATTTGAGCAGTTCGTTGGCTGCTCAGATGGCACAAGTCCGAGTGCATTTGCGCAGCGGCCTGCGCGGCAATTGAATGTTCTACAGTCTTCTCCGCGGCGGCAGGGGCATCCCGGCTCCGCGAGGTCAAGTTCAAATGCTTCTGCTGTGGCGGATAACCGCCGTAGCAGAAGGATTGCAAGGGCGCCGACTATAGCAACCGCCCAGGGGGCAGCTCGACGGGAGGCCATTCTGGTCTTAGCGGATAAGCTTCAACACTACGACAAATACAATGG
>JAIXUW010000148.1 GCA_027483355.1 Alphaproteobacteria bacterium | reverse complement strand
GAAGAACTGGCCGAAGTATCGCTGCCGCCCAGTCTTGCCAACCCGCGGCTGATCGCCGGTGACACGCTGCGCGATGTTGTGCGGGCGATTAATCTGGCAGCGGGTGACTCGCGAGTGGCCGGTGTCATCGTGCGCGTCGATCAACTGGCCTTGTCGCTGGCCCAGGTGCAGGAATTGCGCGCGGCCGTGATGACGCTGCGCCAAGCCAATAAATTCGCCTGGATCTATGCCAATGACTACGGCGCGGGCGGCTCGGGTGGTGTGGCGCCCTATTATCTGGCCAGCGCCTTTGGCCAGATCTGGGTGCAGCCGGTGGGCGGCGTCGGCCTGCCGGGCATTACCTTTCAGGTGCCCTTTATGCGCGATCTTTTGGCCCGTTTTGACGTCTCGGCCGATATGATCCAAAAGGGTCGCTATAAATCAGCCCCCGAAAGCCTGACCGCCCAGACGATGAGTGCCGATGCGCGTGCCAATCTGGAAGCGGTGTTGCAAAGTCTCTCCATCCAGCTGCGTGATGATATTGCCCTGTCGCGTAATTTGACACCGGCCGATATTGAGGCCGCCACCGCCAAAGCCATTCACGCAGGTGAAACAGCCGTTACCGATAAGCTGATTGATAAGGTGGGTTATTTTGACGAACTGATTACCGCCGCCAAACAACAGGCCGGGATGGAATCTGTCGCCGATCAGAAATTTTTGACGCCGCTGGTGGGCTATGCGGACGCTCGGCTGGCTGAAATCAAACCTACGGACGAGGGTGATGGTTTCCTCGCGCGTTTGCAGCAAGACAGCACAGATGAAACCGGCCAAGCGGGTGATACACCCCCAGCCCCCAAAACCAAAATCGCTGTTATCACCGCCAGTGGGCAGATCGTCGATGACCGCGCCAGCCCGGGCATGAGCGGCACATTGCTGACGCCGGATGTCATGCGTAAAGCCTTCGCGGCTGTGCGCCGCGATAAAACGGTGGGTGCGGTTATTTTGCGCCTGGATACGCCGGGGGGGTCGGCTTTTGCGTCGGAAAGTATTCGTCGGCTGGTGCAGCGCGCGCAACAAAATGGCACACCGGTTGTCGTCTCGATGGGCTCGGTTGCTGCATCTGGCGGGTATTGGATTGCCTCGGCCGCCGATCATATCGTCGCGAATCCTGCCACCATCACCGGTTCTATTGGCGTGTTTGGGGGCAAGCTGGTGATTGGTGATGCCTTGCAAAACTGGGGCGTCAATGTCGAGACGCTGAAATCATCCCCCTCAGCCGATATTTGGTCGGCGCTGCGCCCGTTTAGCGAGAGTGAACGCGCCGCCGTCGATGGTCTGATGCAGCAGACCTATGATGCCTTCATCACCCGCGTGGCCGAAGGCCGTAAACTGCCGCCCAATGTTGTCGAGAAAATGGCGGGCGGGCAGATCTTCAGCGGCCAGCAAGCCAAGCAAAACGGCTTGGTGGATTCACTGGGCGGCTTTGATGCGGCCGTCATCGCGGCCCAGCGGCTGGCAAAACTCCCCGCCGATCAGACGCCGCGTATCGTCGATTACCCGGCGGCCCGTGGCCCGCTCGAGCAGATCGTGGCGCTGCTCACCGGCGAAGTACGTCTGCCGTCGCTCAATGTGCGCGACTTTTTGCAAACGGATCAACCGGCACTACTGGCGCCGGTGACGGGTGTGAAATAATCAGCCGGCTTTAGCTGTTATAGCGATAAGCTTCGCGGACAGCACGGGCTTGCTCGGCGTTGCCGCTTTTGACTTCGCCCATGGTTTCCTGCATCTGCGTCATCACCATGATGGTCACGGGATCAAGCCGTTGCAGCGGGTTGTCGTTACCCGACAGCGTGCCGAAAAAGCGCGGATCGTCGTTCCAGACAATATCATCGGCATCATTGCCGTCATCGAAGGCGGGCAGGCGTGCCAGCGTTGTCTCGGAAAGAGCCAGCGCCTCGGCCGCGGTGCTGAGGGGAGCAACCGCGGCACGAGGAGCCGTGACGGAACCGCCGGCAACGGCGGAGGGAACGCCCTTTGCACGGTCAAGGGTGGGGGTGGTTCCGTCGGGGGAAAACTTGCGGGCAAAAGTATCGTAAATCTGATCGAGTGTTTTGGGCTGGCCGCTGGCGCGGTCATAAAAAATATTGCGGTTGGCCTTGGCGGCCTGCGGGAACAGTTGCGCGCCGAGGGCATCGCCATTGATCTCGCGGCTGTTGAGGAATTTGGCGGCACCGCCCGCACCCATGAAATGCGCGAAGTAAAGCTCGGTCGCACCCACATCGCAGGTGGTATTGGCATTCAGATAGGTTTCGTTCTCGGCACAGAACTCGCCGGCCATCAGGGCGGAAATTTCGGGGTCTTTGCGTAAATTCAAAATCGCCTGGCGGGCCTTGGGGTCGGCCACATGGGCGCGGCCGTTTTTCATTTCGATCTGGGCGGCTTCGCGGCCCAGGCCATGCTTCTCGCCGTATTTGCCGACCATATCCAGCCAGGTTTGTTCGATAAACTGAAACAGGCCGGTGGCCGAAGAGGTCTTGGCTTTGGCCGAGGGGTTAAAGCTGCTCTCGGCGGCGGCCTTTTGCATCAGAAAGGAAAAATCAGCCCCGGTCTTTTTTGCCGCGACTTTGACCGCATCAATCACCTGGCTGCTGGCAGCCTTTTGATATTTAACGATATTATTGGTAAATTGTGTCGTCATAACTACCCTTTAATCCCCATAAGCGGGCCTATTGGCCTCTTCTTACAGGTATCCTTGCAAGGGCTGTGCCACCTTGGAAAAGGCCGGATGATTGCGTAAATAAGCTGAGGGGGTGGTGAAATTAACCTTTCCGCCGCTATACTTATTGCCAGTTTTGTTTTGGGAGAAGACAACCATGGCCTATCACGCCCCTTTAAAAGATATGCATTTCGCGCTGAAAACCGCCGGCGGTATCGACGCACTGGCCGAACTGCCCGTTTTCACCGAAACGGCCACCCCCGACATGGTGGAAGCGGTTCTGGGCGAGGCGGCCAAGCTGGCAGGGCAGGTCTGGGCGCCCACCAATAAAATTGGCGACCGCGTCGGGGCCAAATTGAACGGGCTTGATGTTGTCACCCCGCCCGGCTTCAAAGATGCCTTCACCCAATTTGCCGAGGGTGGCTGGAACAGCCTGACCTTCCCCACCGAATATGGCGGTCAGAATCTGCCCTGGGTCTTGGGCATGGCCGTCAACGAAATGTGGCAATCGGCCAACCTGGCCCTCAGCCTCTGCCCGCTACTGAGCCAAGCTGCGATCGAAGCAATCGAGCAATACGGCACCGATGCGCAAAAGAAAACCTATCTGCCCAAGATGGTGAGCGCTGAGTGGACCGGCACCATGCAGCTGACCGAACCGCAAGCCGGCACCGATCTTGCCGCTATCCGGACAGTTGCCAAAAAGAACGGTGATCATTACCTGATGAAGGGCCAGAAAATCTATATCACCTGGGGTGAACACGACTTTACGTCGAACATCATTCACTTGGTGCTGGCGCGGGTCGATGGCCTGCCCGAGGGCAACGACGGTCTTGGTCTGTTTATCGTGCCGAAATTTATTCTGAATGACGATGGCACGCCGGGTAAACGCAACGACGTCAAACCCGTCTCGCTTGAACACAAGCTCGGCATTCACGGCTCGCCCACCTGCGTCATGATGTATGGCGAAGAAACAGGCGCGGTTGCCTATCTGGTCGGTAAAGAAGGCGAAGGCTTGAAAGCCATGTTCACCATGATGAACAACGCCCGTATCGGCGTTGGCGTGCAGGGGGTGGCCACTTGCGAGGCTGCTTACCAACACGCGTTATCTTACGCCAAAGACCGCGTGCAATCGACTAAACTTGGTGACAAATCGGGCACCCGGGTTGCCATCATCGAACATCCTGATGTGCGCCGGATGCTGATGACGATGAAGGCCACGGCTGAAGCCGCACGGGCGCTGTCGTATTATGCTGGCGGCCAGGTTGATCTCAGCCGCCATGCCAGCAGCGAAGAAGTACGCAAAGCCGCCTTTGTCCGCGCTGATATTCTAACCCCGCTGGTCAAGGCTTGGTGTACCGATCTCGCCGTTGAAAACGCGTCGCTGGGTTTGCAAATCCATGGCGGTATGGGCTTTATCGAAGAAACCGGTGCCGCGCAATTCTATCGCGATGCGCGCATCTTGCCGATTTATGAGGGTACCAACGGTATTCAGTCGAACGATCTGGTCTTCCGCAAGTTGCTGCGCGATGGCGGCGTGGGCATCAAGGGTATGATCGCCGATATGCGGCATAGCCTCGCCACTTTTGCCGGTAAGCCATCGGATGATCTCGATGCCGTCTCGACCCATATGACCCATGCGGTCGACAGTCTCGAGCGCACCACTGCGTGGATGCTGGCCAATGCCAAATCGAATACCTATACGATGGCGGCCTCGGCCCAGCCGTATCAACGCCAATTGTCGCTGGTGGCGGGCGGCTATATGCTGGCGCTGCAATCCCTCGCGGCCTATGACGCGCTGAAGCAGGGGGGCGGTGATGCCGACTATTTCAACACCAAGCTTGCCACCAGCCGCTTCTTTGCCGAAGCGATCCTGCCGCAAGCCTGGGGCTTGGAAACGCCCATCATGGGTGGTCATGCGGTCGCCGTGCAGATTGCGAATGATCAATTCTAAGAGCGGGGTACCGCTCTGGCCGCCGCTTGGCGCGGCAAACAACCGCGATGGCGGCTACGTGTCACCCTGTCTACGTTAAGACACACCGTCATGCCGCACTTGTTGCGACATCCATGGACCCCGGATCGAGTCCGGGGTGACGGGCGGGAGGTGTACGGCTTCGTCTGGCACACAAAAAACGGCCCCAATGACGGGGCCGTTTTTTGTGAACAATAGCTTATTTCTTTTTCGCCGGTGTGCAGATACGAGGACGCTCAACGCCATCGCCTGACTGCGGCTTCTCAGGCGGTGGGGGCGGGGTGCCACAAGTGCGCTTTTGCGGCGGCTTGGCCGGCGTGTCTTGCTTGGGTG
>JAIXUW010000206.1 GCA_027483355.1 Alphaproteobacteria bacterium | reverse complement strand
TGCGGGTTGTAACACAGCGCCAGAAAATTCCCCGCCTCGGCTCTCAGCGCCCGATACTCCGGCAGATAACGCCCGGCTTGCCGCATCAGCCAAAAGGGCACGCGGTTACTTACCCCGCCCCGCCAGACGGTGCAGATAGGGATGGCGTCATCGCCTGCTTTTTTGGGTTGTGCTGTATGGGTCATGATCCGATGGCCGTGATCTTATCTGTCCCCCTTCTATATAAAAAGAATAATTAAAAGGATGTAGGAGTCAGTAGAGCGGTGGGTCATGGGGATAGATGTTTATCCCCCAACTTATCCCCGTTTTCAGCGTTTCTCCGACGCTGTGAATAAAATCTTAAAATAACATTATATATCATATATTTAAGTTGTTACCCCTGGCTGTGCGTTGTGTGGATAAAAGAGGTTTTAGAAAATCATCCCCACTTTTCTTTTCCAGACTCCGTCCTTGGATAAACCTGTGCGCGGGCGGCGGTCTATGGGTGTCAAACCGAGGGGGTTCTTTTATGCACCGAACGACTCGCCGATTCCCACACAGGCTTGTCCACAGGGTCTTCTCTGCGCTACGATACCCTTCGGACAGGCGATCAACAAAAATCTGTCACCCGGGGGCAATGCTTTTTCATCATGACGGATGACTGGCAAAAACAGGATGCGGAGAAAGCGGCGCGAATTCTGGCCGAAGTAAACCCGTATCTGGAACCGGTGCCCTTTTCGCTCGAATCCACCAGCGTGCGGTGTCAGGCCTTGCCGTTTTACCGCGGCTATCAGCTCTGCGAACTGACCGATCTGTCGGCGGTGCCGGCCGCGCGCAAATATGCGGTGTATAAACCGGGTGACGTCAGTGTCATCAACTGGACCAACCAGACCATTTACGAGACGAATGACAAAGCGCCGATTAACCTAGACGCGCGCAATGTCCTGGCCTATGTGCGTTTCTTTTTCACCTATGTGCGCGGCCGCCATGGCCGCTTTGCCATTGTTGAAAGTATCGATGATATCAAATGGCAGGTGGAGCCCCCCTTGCAGGGCCGCAAAGTGATGCAGGAAATGCTGGAGCCGCTGACGCTGATCGAACAAACGCCCGATGGCACTTTTGTGTTAGAGGCCTTTATGGTTTTTAAAGACAGCCTGTTTAAAACCCGCATCCATGTCAAAGCCGATGGCCTGGTCAGTATGTCGGATGAAGAGCTGAAAATCGAAGGCATGCCCGTCTTGCAAGATACGGCGGCGTGACGTCTTCTATTTTTCCTTTTGCCTTTGTTTTTGCAGCCCACCCCCCGCTGGCGGCAAAGCCTGATTTTAAAGGCGTTCCGGCTTCTTTAGAGCGCGATCTCTGCACACTGGTGGGCGCACAAAATATCACCCACGCCGCGACAGCCCCCGGCGGTATCTCGGCCGCCGCTGCTTTTCATCTCGCCTTCGATAACGGCGCCGCGCTTTTCGTCAAGGGCAGCCACCCCGGTGATCAATCGCATGGCGCTGCCAACCTGCGCGGCGAATGTGCGGCCTATCAATCTTTGCCGCTTTTGCGTGATATTGCTCCGCCCTACGTCGGCATGGTCTTCGCCGATAACGGTGATGACAATGGCTGGTGGTTAGGTGCCTGGCAGGCGATCAAGGTCATAGCAGCGCCGCCCGATCCTGCCGCTGCTTTTGCTTTATTGGACAGGGTGCAGCTGACCGATGTAACAGCGGATGGCGCGGTCCCTCTCGCCACCGCCCATCCTTATCTCGCACAGTTTTTCAATGCGACATATAAATGGCAGCGCTTGGCCGATGACCCTAAACGCGCCGAAAAATTCGCCGCGTGTTTTGCCGATACGTTTACAGCCGCCGCGTGGCTGCGCCAAAATTTGCCCACGCTTTTAAAATTGCAAAGTAGGGCTGCCACACAGTCCTATCGTCTCGGTTTGATGCATGGCGATTTACGCTGCGATAATTTTCTCTATGGCGCGCTTGGCACCGATGCACCGCGCTGGTGGCTGATCGACTGGGCCAATGCGGCCGAAGGGCCGCTGCTGTTTGACCGTGTCATGTTGGCAGCATCGCTGCATGCGGCGGGGGCGCTTGAGGTGCGTGACGCCGCCCGCGACGCCCAGGGCGATCATCCGCTGGCCGATTATCATTGTATGCTGGCAAGCCAGGCTGGCTACTTTGCCGACCAGCTTTACCGCGACGTACCCGCGGCCATGCCCGCTTTGCGCGATCTGCAAAAGGCGATGTTTTGGGCCTTGGCGGCGCTCCTGACAGAGGCCCAAATCACCGCGCCGCTACCAGATTTTCATAGCATTTGATTCGTCCGCATCCGGACGGTGGATTCATCTATCCCCCTGATCAACCTGTATATTTTTTCATACAAAATTAACTATTAGCGGTAAAAAAAGCCAAATACTTTCCGTAACCTTATTATATTGCTGTTTTCTTGAACGGGGCAAAAGGTTGTTAACCATCTACCCCCCATGATGAAAGTGAAGAGGGAGCAGACAGGTTTTTTTCACAGCTTAAAGCCGCCGTGGCGTTGAGGGACAAAACGGGGGTTGAAAAGAACAGTCTGACTTGGCCGAACGGTCCGATCAACGGGCCGCTGCGACAAGCAAAAAAGAGGGTGATGTATGACCAAGGATAAAGACGGCCACAACAACCATGACGATAAACAACATCTTACCCTTTGTGCGCCCGGCCCCGACGGTGACGCCGACCCCGCCGATGACGACCACAGTGATCCAACTGCCCCGGCCGATGCTGCGGCTGCAGGCAAAGCGCGTCGTCCGAACAGCCGTCAGATGGGTGCGGCCAGCCGTCGCCTGCGTCAATCCGGTAACGCGCCACTGCGTCACCGTGCAAGCCTCGACTGGCGCTCGGATCTCGAGCGCGTCTGCACGCCGCAAACCGCTGGCCACCGCATCGAAAAAGACGGCGTCATCAGCCTTGCCCAGCTGACCGGCACCCTGCTGTTCAGCCGCACCGCCGCCGCTCTCCACGCCGAGCTGGAAAAACAAGGCCTGGCGATTGTGTATGATACACAAACGCCACTGTCACAATATTATCCGCGCGACGATAAAGCGGGTGCCCGCCACCTCATCGCGCTTAATCCGCATCATCCCAAGGGTGATCTGCTCAATTTCCTCGCCCGTGAACTGCGCCGCGCCTGGCAGCACGCCAAAGGGGCCCTGGTCAATCCGCTGTCGTTCGAGCCGGATGAAGCGATCCTCGTCAACCGCGCCCAACAGGCCGATGTGCTAATGATGGCGATCAAGATGGCCTGGGAATTGCGCCTCGTTGGCGAAAATGAAGCCTGGGATTATCTGGTGGGCTCGCCTATGGCGGATGTTAGCCGCATGTTCGAAGGCAAGGCCTCGACCGACTTCCGCACGCTCAACAACGGTGAAGCGGCGCGTGCCACCTACGATCATTTCTTCGAAGGTCCACGCACCAAGCTGCATGACAAGCGCATCATTCATCAGATGCTGCTCGATGAAACCGGCTATATCAAATCACGCGCGGCGCGTCCCCGCGTCAGCATGGATTTGTTCCAGCGCCTGGGCCAATTGCCCAATGGCCGTAACTATCTGTCGATGGGCAATCAGCAACGCCTGCCCACCGACCCCGTCTATGCCACTGTCGAAGACCGCGCCAACGCCAACTTCCTCTGGTTCATCAAATTCGAGCGCAGCTTCCAGGAAAAAGAACTGCAGATGATCGAGGAATCGGTGAAGTTATCCGCCGAAGTCGTCGATCTCGCCAGCTTTGCCGCCCGCCGCGCTGGTAAGGCCAGCCGCGAAACGGCTTAAGAAGAGGGTGACAGCGTTCTTGTGGGGAGCGCGCTGTGGACCAATAAAATAATGAACGGATTGAGGGATCCTGCCATGACACCAACGCCAGCGGCGACCGAGAGCGGCCGTACACGTTTCCAAATCACCGATCGCGGCCTCTTCAGCGCCGTTGAATTCGCCGCCGGCTTTGACACACCGGTCTCTTTTTTGCACGGCCCCTTCGGCAGCCGCATGCGCGTCGCCTTGGCGGATCTGTGCCATGATTTACCGGCCGCCCGCGCGTCGCTTTGCCCCTTTACCCGCAGCCTTGCCGAAATCATCGGCCATCTCGATGCGAGCCCTCTCGGCCGCGCCCTCCTGGCGCAAGCAGCCGACGACGGCGTGACGATTGGGCAAGATCTATTGCTGCCGGCAGCGGATGGCTATTTCTATGCCGAGCGTGGCCACATCGACCTTGGCCGTCAGGAAGCAGCCCTGCAAATGACCGAAAAAGGCTTGGCGCAGTATGCGGCGGCACTCATCACCGCGCTTCGCCGCGCCGGCCATGATGTCGCTGGCCATACCCCCGGCACCCATTTGCGCCCGCGCGATTTTGCCGATCATGATCTCCTGCTGGCGGTCGACGCCGAAGCGGTCTTGCATCAAGC
>JAIXUW010000022.1 GCA_027483355.1 Alphaproteobacteria bacterium | reverse complement strand
TGTGGGCTGGATAGCCCGGTGGCGCCGGCTGAGACCAGCTTGGATCAGAGGCAAGTCACTGAACAGAAAAAGAAAACCGCTCTTTCCGGCCGTTAACCACCGCTTAATTATTAGATGCCATAATACATGAAACTGCATCAAAATGAGGGTTTAGGTGATGGGACAAGACAAGTTTTTTATTGCGGCAGATGATGCGCTGGCCAGTGCCTTTGGGGGTGTTGCCCATAAACTCTCCGCCCAGGAAAGAAGTTTTGCGGATCTTGACCTGACCGCCATGGGCGATCTCAGCGGGGATCTCAAAACTGTAGGTACGCCGACTGAGGCCTTGTCGGCCCCCCTTAAAGAACGGGTCGTCGGCAGTTATGGCGGCCACTGGAATAACGGCTAAAATTTCTCATGCCCTTTACATCTTGCCAAAGGCTCCGTAGCTTCTACGGAGCTTTCTGCATCGGGAGATTTTCATGACCATTGCCGCTCGCTTGGCCGACCTCAACATCACCCTGCCCGCCGCCGCCCAACCGGTTGCCAGTTATGTGTCGGTGGTGATCACCGGCAATACGCTTTACGTCTCGGGTCAGTTGCCCTTGAGTGTGGGGCACATGGCCAAGGGTATTCTGGGTCGCGATGTGACTCTCGAAGAAGGCACCGCCGCGGCGCGCACCTGCGCCATCAATATTCTGGCCCAGGTCAATGCCGCCCTGCATGGGCAGCTGGACCGGGTCGAGCGCTGCGTTAAGCTGACCGGCTTTGTGGCCGCGACACCTGATTTCACCGATCACCCTAAAGTCATCAACGGTGCCTCCGAGCTGATGGTGCAGGTCTTGGGCGATGCGGGCAAACACGCGCGCGCCGCCGTAGGTGTGGCGAGCCTTCCCTTGGGCGCCTGCGTCGAGGTCGAAGCGATTTTTACGCTGCGTGATTAAAGCTTAAATTTACGCGCTTCAAGCTTTGCCACGCGCTGTTTCAGCGCGGCCACCTCTTCGCGCAGGCTCTCAACCTCGCTTTTGGGCGTCGGCTCGGCAATAGGCGGCTGCGTAAGAGTCTTTGTATAGGCTTCAAAAGCGTCTTTCTTTTCAGATGCGTTGCGCCAGCCGTAGCTGGAGGGTTCGCCCCAGCTGCCGGGATCCTGCTGCTGCAAGTCCACGTGCATACCGCTTTCAAGCGCTGCCCGCTTTTCGAGATCATGTCCATGCTTTTGCAGAAGCGCGCGAAAAACCGAGACATGGCAGCGGGCCGCTTCTTGTCGCAGCAAATCGGTCTCGGTGACGGCTGCTTGCTGGAAATCTCCGCGCGGGCCACGGTTGAGGATATAACGATCAAGCGCCTTTTGTTTATCGCGGGTGGGCTGCCAGCCGTCGCTCGACTTGCTGGTCCAGTCGCCGCTGTCTTCGATACCCATGCGGGCATGGATCGCGTCCTGCATCACCTTCAGGCACGCCGTATCCTGACCATGCTTTTCAAGGATGGTTTTGAATTCTGGCACCGAGCAATTGTGGACGTGGTCAAACAGGACGCGGTGAAATTCGGTGGCGAAAACGGGCTTGGGCATAAGACCTCCGGCGGCATGGTGGGTTGCAAGATGCAACCTCTCCTTTGAATCGCGGCTGGCGGGAGGTGTTGCAAACCAGATTAGCAAACCGGCCCCTTACGTCAATCTCATGCTAATAAATTGATTTTGCTATATATTTTGCCAAGACTGGCGGGCGGGCGGTCAATTTGCTATAGCAAGGGGCTGTCTTTCACCACATATAAGGCCTGCCGATGAACTGGATCACCAATTTTGTCCGCCCGAAAATCAAGGCGCTGATTTCCTCGCAAAAGGATGTACCGGAAAATCTGTGGCAGAAATGCCCGGGCTGTGACGCCATGCTCTATCATCAGGAATTGGTCAAATCCCTGCACGTCTGCCCGCATTGCGGCCATCATCTGCGCATCGATGTGCGCACGCGTCTGGGCCTCTTGTTCGATGAGGGGATGTTCCAGGAAACCGATCTGCCCAAAACAGCGATTGATCCGCTGAAGTTTAAAGACACCAAAAAATACACCGATCGCCTGAAGGCCTCGCAATCAGCGACCGGCCGTAAAGACGGCATTGTCGTGGCGCAAGGTTCGATCGGCGGCCAGACCACCGTGATTGCGGCCTTCGACTTTTCCTTTATGGGCGGGTCGATGGGCATGGCGGTGGGCGATGGTCTGGTGACGGCCGCGCGTCTCGCCGTTTCGCTGAAAGCGCCGCTGATTGCTATTCCAGCTTCGGGTGGCGCGCGTATGCAAGAAGGCATGCTGTCACTGATGCAGATGCCGCGCTCGGTGATTGCCGTCGAACAGGTCAAGGAAGCCAAGCTCCCTTATATCGTTTTGCTGACCGACCCCACCACCGGCGGGGTTTCGGCATCTTTTGCCATGCTGGGGGATATCCACCTGGCGGAACCCGGCGCCCAGATCGGCTTTGCCGGCCGCCGCGTCATTCAGGAAACCATCCGCGAGCAACTGCCCGAAGGCTTTCAGACGGCGGAATATCTCCGTGATCACGGCATGGTCGATATGGTGGTGCCGCGCAGCCAGTTGCGCGACACGCTGATCACCGTCTTGCGTTTGCTGATGAAGCCGCGCCAGGTGAGCCTTGCGCGTAACAAGCGCCTCAAAGCTGGAGGCCTCACCGCCGATGAGGCGGGCGCCTGATCTTACAATCCGCCATGCCCACGGATAACATTCATGGCACCGTGGTTGCCCTTGCCGATGCTACGGGTGCCCCGCAAGGCGTGCTGCTGCGCGGGCCATCGGGCAGCGGTAAATCGGATCTCGCTTTACGCTTAATAGATGCGGGCGCTGTCCTGGTGGCCGATGACCGCGTGGATTTATCGGCTGTCGCGAACATCTTGTGGGGGGCGGTGCCCGCGCCCCTCGCGGGTTTGCTGGAGGTGCGTGGCCTGGGGATCCTGTCTGTGCCACACCTCTCACCCGTACCGGTGGTGGTGGTGATTGACTTGGTGGCGCCTGCCGATGTTGCGCGCTTGCAGCCGCCTGAAACCATCGATCTTCTGGATATCGCGGTGCCCTGCTTTCGTCTTGCGGCCTTTGAGGCGTCGGCGGTGGCGAAAATCCGCGCCGTACTGGCGGTTGTGAAGGCGCCGGAAAAAGTTATAAGATAAGGCCATGTCTGGCCGTCGTCCCACATCCGCGCCTACCCGTCCCCCTGCCGCCCCTCAGCGGCCGGTTTTACTTGTGACGGGCCTATCGGGTGCTGGCCTCTCAACGGCGCTCAAAACCCTTGAAGATCTGGGCTATCAGGCCGTCGACAATTTGCCCCTCTCGCTTTTGCCCGCCCTGGTTGCCGAGAAAAAAGGGGCCGATCGGCCGCTGGCGATTGGCATCGACAGCCGCGCTTGGGATTTCTCCGCCCGCGATATGGTGGCCCAGGCTGCAGGTTTGCGGGCGAAAAAGAATATCGCCTTTGCGCTGGTGTTCATTGATTGTCAGGATGTTGAATTGCAGCGCCGCTTTACCGAAACGCGGCGCGTGCACCCGTTGGCGGTCGATCGCCCGGTGAGTGATGGGGTGGCGCGGGATCGCGCACGTACGGCCGCGGTTAAAACGGTCGCCGATATCGTCATTGATACCACGGATAGTAATGCCCGTGATCTGAAACAGCAGATCGCCGGACGCTTTGCCCTGGGGCAAGGGCACGGGATGCAGGTCTTTGTGACATCCTTCGGGTTCAAGCATGGCCTGCCACG
>JAIXUW010000202.1 GCA_027483355.1 Alphaproteobacteria bacterium | reverse complement strand
TCCGCAGAATCTTCGACCGCGCCAGAGATGATCAAAGGTGTGCGCGCCTCGTCAATCAGGATCGAGTCAACCTCGTCGACGATGGCGTAATTAAAGGGCCGCTGCACCATATCGTCCAGGCGGAACTTCATGTTGTCGCGTAGATAATCAAAGCCGAATTCGTTGTTGGTGCCATAGGTGACATCGGCCTTATAGGCGGCGCGGCGCATTTCATCCGGTAGGTTTGAAATAATGTAGCCCACCGTTAGGCCCAGGGCGCGGTAGATCGGGCTCATCCAGCCCGCGTCGCGCTGCGCTAGGTAATCGTTGACGGTGACGACATGCACGCCCTTGCCTTCGATGGCATTCAGATAGACGGCCAAGGTGGCGGTCAGCGTTTTGCCTTCGCCCGTGCGCATCTCGGGAATGAAACCTTCATGCAGGCCCATGGCGCCCATCAATTGCACATCGAAAGGACGCAGCCCCAGCGCGCGCTTGGATGCCTCGCGGGCGGTGGCAAAAGCTTCGGGCAGGATATCGTCGAGCGTCTTGCCTTTGGCAAGGGCGTCGCGGAACTTCGTGGTTTGTGCTGCCAGCTGCTGATCGGTCAGTTTCTGAATGTCGGCTTCGAGCGCGTTGACCTGGGTGACGCGCTTGGCATAGGCCTTGACGATACGGTCATTGGAAGAACCAAACAGCGAGCGCGCGAGAGAGCCAAACATGACGTACATTTCCTTAAAATGAGCAGACCCCTGTCATATAACGTCAGAGGCTTAGCTGTCAATTCAACCGCATCTTATAAAAGACTATAAGTAGTCATAACATCTCAAAGGCGCGCTCTCTTGCCAGTTATCCGAAAGCGGCGTATATCCGAAACAGCCGGGGACATTGCAATTGTCTTGAGTGTTACCTTTGCGCGCTTTTGAAGGAGAATATGGAATGTCGATGCACATGCGTATGGCACTTATGATTGGGGCTCTGGTTCTGAGCGCGGCGCTGCCGGCCCAGGCCGAAGATATCGTGGTGGCCACAGTTAATGGCGAGAAAATTTACAAGGCCGATGTGGTCAAGGCCATCGACACCCTGCCCGTCAAAGGCGCCAAGATTGAACAGATCTATCCGATGGTGATCGAGCAGATCGTCAGCGAAAAGCTGATTGATGATGCAACCCGCGCCGCCAAAGTTGAAGAAAGCGATGCTTTCAAAAAACGCCTGGATGTCATCAAAGCGCAGTTGGTTAAGCAGATTTATCTGGAAGAAGCCGTCGCTCCTAAAATTTCCGATAAAGCAGTCAAAGACGCCTATGACCGTTTCAAGAAAGAAAATGCCGGCAAGACCGAAGTACATGCCCGCCATATTCTGGTGCCGACCGAAGAAGAAGCCGTACAGGCCATCAAAGATCTTGATGGCGGCGCTGATTTCGAAGACCTGGCCAACAAGCGCTCTTCGGGCCCGTCGGCACAGAACGGTGGCGACCTTGGCTATTTCATCAAGGATGAAATGGTGCCGGAATTCAGCGAAGTGGCTTTCAAGCTGAAAAAAGGCGAATACACCAAAACACCGGTCAAGACCAACTTCGGCTGGCACGTGATCAAAGTTGAAGATCGTCGCGACCGCGAGGTGCCAAGCCTCGAGCAGGTTGAACTGCCCATCCGCAACAAATTGTCACAGGACGCGTTGCAAGAGCTGGTCAGCGATTTACGCGGCAAGGCTAAAGTTGAAATCTTTGACCTTGAAGGCAAACCCCTGCCAGCTAAAAACTAAGCCTAAGATGTGTATAAACCCCCGGGCCTTCTGTAGGCGCGGGGGTTTTTCTTTGATTTTACAGCGTATGACTGCCGCGTCTTGACGGCGCTTGCATTTTGTCATAATTTTTTGACAGTTTAATGCATAGCCGGAGGATTTCATGAAACGCTTCTTTGACCGCCAATGGCAAAAAATCAAAAACTTTTTCGGCTGGAATAAACGCAAACGTAAAAACGTGGCAGCGGATAACAGCTTTGATGTGGCTGTAGATCCCGAATTGGCCGGCGACCTCGTTGAAGCTGGTTTAGATATAGCACTACGGCGACGGGCAGCGGCGTGCGGGGCGAGTTTTGCTGGCGCCGGTGGCAGTTTCGGCGGCGGTGGCGCCAGTGGTGATTTTTCTGATGTGGCGACGCCAGATGCAACAGATGCAGCGAACGGTCTCGACGGGGTTGGTGAAGCCCTTGCCGGGTTTACCGCAGCCGCGGGCGAAGTGCTGGGCAAGACAGCCGAGGGCGCGGGTGAATTGGCCAATGGCGTGGGTGCGGCAGCCGGCGCCGTGCTTGAGGGGCTTGGTAACGGCTAGATAGGCCTAGCGGAAGAGATCTAACAATCGTTCCAGATAATCACGCTCGCTGCGGGGGCGGTCGCTGTCGTTGTAACGCTCGCGCAGTTCGCGTTGAATATCTTGTACCCGCCGGCGTTCACCTTCCGACGGGATACCGATTTCACCACCGACGTTTTTACCGCCGTCCTGACTACGGCCAAGGGGGTCAAAACCCTCGCCGGAGCCACCGGGCTGGCGACCGCCGCCCATGCCCAGCATCATCATGTTTTTCATCGCATCCGCCAGCTGCTGCATGGCCTGGTCTTGCGCCTCGGTCAGTGCCTTGAGGGCAGCGCGCTGGGCGATGGCGGCGCTATCGGCTTGCCCCTGACGCAGAGCCTCGCCTGCGTTCGCCATTTCCTGACCCGCGCTATCCAAATTTTCACTCATCGGGGCGGCAAGGCTGCCGAGCTTACCGCGCAAGGCCTCTAGACGCGCGGCCAACCCCTCTTGCGCCTTCGCCATTTCGCGCATATCGCCGGGCGAGGGTGTCGGTGCATCGGCGTCGCCGCCACTTTGCGTGGCCTCGGTCAGCCGTTGTTGATCTTGCACGACGGCTTGCAGTTCTTGCAGGGCTTCCATCGCCTGCTGTTGCGCCTGTTGCATGCGCGCCATCGATTCCGGCGACATATTGTTCATCATGTTGCGCAGCATTTCAGTGATTTGACGCAAGCTGTCGCGCTGGTCGCCATTGGCCATCTGCTGCAGCTGCTGCATGAGATCCTGAATATCGATTTTCTGCATCACCTTATCGGCGATCTCGGCTGGCATGGGTTTGGTGCCGCCTTCTTGCTGGCGCTGCTGCATCTCGGCGGCCATGGCTTGCATATAATCCCGCAAGCGGTCCTGCACATCGCCCAGTAATTCCTGGATCGCTTCTTTGGGGGCGGTGGGGTCATTCAGGGCGGCATTGAGGGCGGCCAGGGCGTCTTGCAATTCGCGCGCAGCCTCGCTGACGCCGCCATCTTCGATGCGAAGCGCAATATCCCACAGCATATCGGCCACACTGCGAAGGCTTTCCGCGTCGCCGTCATAGGCAATGCGACGCGCTGCACTGGCCAGGGTCAAAAACACTACACGATCGCCGCGATAAAGCTCGGGCTGATTGACGATATCCAACAGGGTGTCACTCACCAAGGGTGCCGCAAAAGGCGTATCGCCGTAAAAGAGGAGGCGTTTTCTTTCCATGATCAGGCGCCGCGCCACCGCGCTTTCAAATTTGCGCTCGGGCAAGACAACTTCTACTGACGCGCTTTTGGCGGTCTGGCCCAGCGCATCCGTCACCGTGATATTCAAGGCCACAGCATGTCCCGCTAAAGGATGACGGCTGAGGTCGGCTTGATAACTGTAAACGCCATCCTGACTTTTTCCTGCAGCTGGCGGCGGCGGGGCGGGCAGATCCAGGACAGCCAGCGCATCCCCTCCATGCAGCAAGCCACCGCGCAAGTCATCGGGCGCTGTAATGACAGCCACCACTTTGGTAACGCCGTAATCATCGCCCGCTTGCCAGGTAATTTTTAACAGCCCGTTACCGGCAGCGGCGGTATTAACCACATTGACCTTGGGCGGCGTATCCGGTACGACCGCAATATCCCAGCGCCCCAGTGACTTCAAGCCCTGGCGCAGCACCAGGGCAGTACTGCCCTGTAAGACGGTTTCGGCGGTAAAGTTCTGGTTACCCAGCGACGTGGCCTCCAGGCGCTCCCGGCCCAGGCGGATCAGCGGCGCGCGGTGCTGACCGGACAAACGTATTTTCAGCACGCTGCCGGCGGGCACAGTGGCGCTTGCGGATAAAGCGGCAGAAGTATTCTGCGCGCGGGCCAGGTAGACCGGCGCCACTTGGGTGTAATCGGGTGCCGCAATCCAAATATCAAGAGCAGGCTTGGCAGGCCGCGCTA
>JAIXUW010000342.1 GCA_027483355.1 Alphaproteobacteria bacterium | reverse complement strand
GGCGAGTTGAACGGTGGCGCGGCCCCCGGCTATTCCTCGGGTGATGCTGAAACAGCCATCATGAAAATTCTGGCGGAAACGCTGCCGCCGGGCATGGCCTATGAATGGACGGATCTGAAATACCAGCAAATCCTGGCCGGTAACACCATGGTCTTTGTCTTTCCGTTGTGTGTGTTCCTGGTCTTCCTGGTGCTGGCAGCGCAATACGAAAGCCTGATGTTGCCATTGATCATCATTCTGATCGTGCCCATCGTCGTCCTGTGCGGTATCTTCGGCGTGTGGCTGTGGGGGGGGGATAATAACATCTTTACCCAAATTGGCTTAACGGTGCTGGTGGGACTTGCCTGCAAGAACGCCATTCTGATCGTCGAGTTCGCGCGCGAACTGGAAATGCAGGGCTATAAAGTGCTGGATGCGGCCCTCACCGCCAGCCGCCTGCGTTTGCGCCCCATTCTGATGACATCCTTCGCCTTCATCATGGGGGTGGTACCGCTGGTCTTTTCAACCGGTGCAGGTGCCGAGATGCGCCAGGCCATCGGCGTCACCGTTTTCTCAGGGATGCTGGGGGTGACGTTCTTTGGTCTCTTCCTGACACCGGTGTTCTACGTTATTTTGCGCACGATCAGCGGCGGTACTTTCGTCAGCCACCACCCGCATGGATCAATTGCCGTCCATAATGAAAACCCGCCCCAACCGAGGCCTTAAGATGAAAAACCTGTCTCATGCATTAATTGTTGTCGGTCTCCTCACTGGCGTTGTCACCGGCTGCTCGCTGGCGCCGGATTACCGCACGCCGGAGACGCCCGATATCGCGGCTTTTAAACAGGCGGCCAGCGACGATAAAGCCCCCATCGACCTGCAAGCGAAATGGGTCGAAGCCAAACCGGCGGCCGATGCCGCGCGTGGTCCCTGGTGGCAGATTTTCAATGACCGTGATCTGGGTGCCCTGATCGAACAGGCGATGGCTGCCAATCAGGATCTGGCGGCGATGGCCGCCCGCGTCGAACAGGCGCGTCAGACCGCCGTGATTGCGGGCGCGCCTTTGTTCCCGCTGATCAGTGGTGATGCGTCAGCGCAGCGCCAGATGCAAACGCGTGCAGGCACCGGTTTTCCCGGCACGGTCGACCCGGAAAATGTCTATCAAGCGGGCCTGGGGCTCAGCTATGAAGTCGATTTGTTCGGCCGCGTGCGCAACACCCGCGACGCGGCACGCTCTGATGTCGCGGCCAGTGCCTCAGATTTCAACAGCATGGCGCTGACGCTGCAGGCTGATGTGGCGGCTTTGTACTTCACCCTGCGCGGCCAGGACGCTGAAATCCGCCTGATTGAACAAACCTTGGCCTTGCGCGAAGATAGCCTCAACATCCTGACCAAGCGCCGTGATATCGGCACGGTCACCGACCTTGAAGTTTCGCAAAACGTGGTTGACCTTGAAAACACCCGCGCCGCCCTGCAGCAATTGCAAAATGATCGCGCGGCCAACGAACACGCGCTGGCGGTATTGCTGGGTATGGCCCCGGCCGAGTTTACTTTCGCGGCCAAGCCTTTGTCGGCGGCAACCGTCAATGTGCCACCCGGCCTGCCCGCGACACTTTTGCAGCGCCGCCCGGATATTGCGGCGGCTCAATACCGTCTGATGGCGGCCAATGCCCGTATTGGTGTCGCGCGGGCGGCTTTCTTCCCCAATATATCGCTGACGGCATCAGGCGGTTTTGCTTCCGAGAGTCTGGGCAGTTTATTTGACTGGTCCAGCCGCACCTGGGCGATTGGCCCGATGCTGAGCCTGCCGATCTTCCAAGGTGGCCGCATCATCGCCGAGAATGCGCGTACCAAGGCGCAGTATATCGAGGCTGTGGCCCTTTATCGCCAACAGGTTCTCGCCGCCTTTCAGGATGTCGAGGATACCCTGGCCCGCTTGAAAATGCGGCAGGCCCAGGCGGTTTCCTATGCGCGCGCCAAAGAGGCGGCCGAGCGGGCATCGCGCATTGCTGCCCTTCGCTATGAAAGTGGCGATACCGGGTATCTGGAAGAAATCGAAGCCAAGCAAAGCGCTCTCACGGCGGGCCGCGCTGTTATTCAAACTCAGGCTGCACGCCTGGCCGATACGGTACAGCTGATCCGGGCTCTGGGGGGTGATTGGTCACCCGTTGCTGCGCCAGCCTCAGCGCCTGCGACTAAAAACTAATTCTTCTGCCGGACAATCCGGGCTGGAACACCAGCCACCGTTACGTCAGCCGGGGTGTCTTCCAGAACCAGGCTACCGGCCGCCACGATACTGCGGTCACCCACGCGGGTGCGGCCCAGAATTTTGGCGCCCGCGCCAATAATCACCTGGCTGCCGATGATGGGGTGACGCTCGCCTTTTTCAAAATCCTTGGTGCCCAGTGTCACCCCATGCAGGATTAATACGTCATCGCCGACAATCGCGGTCTCGCCAATGACGATGCCGGTCGCGTGATCCAGCACGATGCCAGCCCCCATTTTGGCGGCGGGATGGATATCCACCGCATAAATTTGCGACAGACGGCTTTGGATATAGAGCGCCAGCGGTTGCCGTCCGTCTTGCCACAATTGATGTGCCAGGCGCCAACCCTGCAACGCCTGAAAACCTTTGAAAAAAAGCATACAGGTAACATGGTCACGCGCCGCCGGGTCGTCGCGCAGAATGGCCGACAGATCACGCGCCGCGCAATCGGTGATACCCGGATGTAGGCGATAAAGATCGGCAAAAGTGGAAAGCATAATATCGCGGCTGATATCGGCGTCACCCAGATGGTCCGCCAAAAGCCGCGCCAGACCATTGCCCAAATCGGATGCGGCCAGTACATAACGATCGATGATGCTATGCAGCAGGGGTTCGCGGTCAACGAGTGCCCGGCCTTGCGCCTGTACCTCGTGCCACAGCGCGGTAGCGCCAGGGCAGGGGGTTAATTTCCGGGCATCCGCACAGGGCAGACAGGTCTCGTCTAAATTGGCGCTTGTCATGACTTTCAAAGTATCGTCTTATAAATCAAGTGTAAATCGACTTTATACGTCCGTCCCCGCCATGGAGAAACGTCCATGCCTGCACCCACCGCTTCTTCACGTCAGCCCGGCATTCTCGATCTGATCGGCGACACGCCGTTGATACGGCTGACCCATTTCGATACCGGCCCCTGCGAGCTTTACGTCAAACTGGAATCGCATAACCCCGGCGGCTCGATCAAGGACCGTATTGCGCTGCGCATGATCGAAGCGGCAGAAGCCTCCGGCCGACTAAAACCGGGTGGCACCATCGTCGAGGCTACGGCCGGCAATACCGGCCTGGGGCTAGCCCTCATCTCCGCCATCAAAGGCTATAAAGTCGTGCTGGTGGTGCCAGACAAAATGTCGCGCGAGAAAGTGCAGCACTGCAAGGCACTGGGGGCGGAGATTATTTCGGCCCGCTCGGACGTGGTCAAGGGTGATCCCGAATACTACCAGGATATTGCCGAGCGCATCGCCGAGGAGCGCCAGGCCTTTTACATCAATCAGTTTTCTAACCCTGCCAATCCAAAGGCGCATTATGATTGGATTGGTCCCGAAATCTGGGCACAGATGAATCATGATATTGATGCCTTTGTCTGCGGCGTGGGTTCGGGTGGCACTTTAACCGGGGTAGGCCGCTTTTTTGCCGAGGTCAGCCCGCAGACCGAAATGATCGTGGCCGACCCGGTCGGCTCGATCCTCGCGCCAAAAATCAACGAGGGCCGTGATGTGACGCCGGGCTCCTGGCTGGTCGAGGGGATTGGCGAGGATTTCGTCCCCGATATTCTTGATCTGTCCTTAACCCGCAAGGCCTATGCGATCACCGATGCCGAAAGCCTTGATACCGTGCGCCAGCTGGTGCAGCGCGAAGGTATTTTGGCGGGTTCATCCTCGGGCACCTTGGTGGCGGCCGCCCTTCGTTACTGCCGCGAGCAAACGTCTGCGAAACGTGTGGTCACGCTGATTTGCGATCGCGGCGATAAATATCTCTCCAAGGTCTTCAGTGATCCCTGGGTGCGCGATCAGGGCTTTGCGGCCGATGCGCCGGCCACCCATACTGTAGCCGATCTGTTGACGCGCCGTCACGCGCGCGGCGAAATTGTCTTTGTCCGCCCCGGTGATACGCTTTTGACCGCCTACAAGCGGATGCGTCTGGCTGATGTATCGCAATTGCCCGTTTTAGAAGAGCCCGCCCATGCCGTAGGCATCCTGACCGAGACGGTGCTGCTCAACGCGCTCATGGCCATGCAACCAGGACAAACCACCGCCCGCCTGCACGTGCGTGATATCATGGAAAAATCTTTTGCCACCCTGCCGGTTGAAACCCCCATCGCCGATGCCGCGCGTCTGATGCAGGCCCATCCGGCCCTGATTGTCACCGACAACGGCGATTTTGCCGGGGTGATGACCCGGATTGACGTCGTCAATCATCTGATCCATGTCAAAACCCGCTGATGCGAGGATAGCCCATGTCTTTCTACGATAAAGCCAAGGATAAGGCCTTCGCCACCCGTTGCATCCATGGCGGTCAAACGCATGATAGTGCGACCGGCGCCGTATCGGTGCCCATCTACGCGAATTCGACCTATGCCCAATCAGCCCCCGGCGAGCATCAGGGCTTTGTCTATGGGCGCGGCCATAACCCGACACGTCATGCGTTAGAGCGAGCACTTGCCGATCTCGAGGGCGGTGCCGCTGGTTTTGCCTTTGGCTCGGGCTTGGCGGCGATGGATGCAGTTCTTGATCTTTTACCGGTCGGCACCCACATGGTGGCGAGCGACGATCTCTATGGCGGTAGTTATCGTCTGTTTGAGAAAGTACGCAAAGGCTCGACCGGCCTTGAGGTCACCTATGTCGATATGAGCGATCTGGACGCTTTGCGCGCCGCCCTTCGTCCGCAAACCCGGATGTTGTGGTTGGAGACGCCCAGCAATCCGCTGCTTAAAATCATCGATATCGCCGCTTGCGTCGAGATGGCGCGCAGCCGCGACATTATTACTGTGGTCGATAATACTTTTGCCACCCCGTGGTGCCAGCAGCCGCTGTCTTTGGGGGCCGATATCGTCGTGCATTCGCTGACCAAATACATCGGCGGCCATTCCGACCTGATCGGTGGTGCTGCCATTGCGCTTAATACCGAGCTGGCCGATAAACTCAAATTCATTCAAAACGCCACCGGCGGCATTCTTGGCCCCTTCGACAGTTTTCTGGCCCTGCGTGGCTTAAAAACTTTGGATGTGCGCATGGAGCGGCATTGCCGGGCGGCACTGCGTATGGCCGAATATCTGGCCCAGCACCCCCAGGTTGAAAAAGTTTATTATCCGGGTTTGCCCAATCATCCCGGTCATGCCATTGCCGCCCGTCAGATGCGCGGCTTCGGCGGTATGGTGACGGCTGTTCTCAAGATGGATCTGGCGGCCACCAAAAAGATGCTCTCGGCCTGTCGTATTTTTACCCTGGCCGAAAGCCTGGGCGGGGTTGAAAGTCTGATCGAGCATCCTGCCATCATGACCCATGCCTCCATCCCCGCTGATCAGCGGGAAAAAATCGGTATTGCCGATGCGCTGATACGCCTGTCGGTTGGCATCGAGGATATCGATGATCTGATCGCCGATATTGATCAGGCGATTGCGGCTGCCATCGGATGACCGGTTTGATTGCCGATATTGGCGCCACCAACGCCCGCTTTGCGCTGTGCGATGACAAGGGCCAGGTCAGCGATATCCGAATTTTTGCCGGCGCTGATTATCCAACTTTGGTCGCGGCGGCTGAAGCCTATCTGGCCCACGTGCCCCTCCGCCCGACACGCGGTATTTTCTCGATTGCTGCCCCTTTGGATGGTGGTGATCAGGTCAGCATGACAAATCACGGCTGGTCTTTTTCGGTACGCGATACCGCGCGGATCCTGAATCTTGATGATCTCCGCGTCGTCAATGATTTTACGGCGATTGCGCTGGCGGTCCCGCATTTATCCGAAGGCAGCGACTTTTATGCCGTCGGCCAGGGGGGGCGATTGCCCGGTGCGCCGATTGCTTTGATTGGTCCGGGTACCGGTTTGGGCGTGGCCGCCATTGTTTTTGATGCGGCGGGTCAGCCGATTGTCCTGCCGACCGAAGGCGGTCATGTCACCGTGCCGGTGCAAACAGCGCGCGAATTTGCCATTGTCGAATGGCTGTTACAGGATAAATACAGCCATATCTCGGCCGAGCGCGTGGTGTCGGGCAAGGGACTGGTCAATCTTTACCAGGCGATTTCGGCGCTGGATAAACAACCTGCTATTGATGCCGACCCCGCTCAGATCATGGCACGTGGCCTGAACAAAAGTTGTCCACGCTGTATCGAGGCTGTCGATCTTTTTTGCCATTGGCTGGGCTCCGTTGCCGGTAACTTGGCCCTTACCTACGGTGCGTTTGGTGGCGTCTTCATCGCTGGCGGTATCGTGCCACAGATGGGCACGGCTTTTGCCGATAGCCGTTTTCGCCGCAGCTTTTTAGCCAAGGGGCGTTACAAGGATTACCTTGATCGCATCGCGACGCTGGTGATTACCCATCCACAGCCGGGCTTACTGGGGCTCGCCCGTCAATTGATGGCTTAAATGCGCCGACCAAACCAAAAACCCCAAGCGGGCAGACTTATATTTTTTCCTTCCAGACTGCCGCTGATGTCTTCAAGATCAAGCGGCGTTAGGTTCGCTTCAACCGCGCAGGTCTGTAGCGTTGCTGACATATTAAACAGGCAAAGAATATCATCGCGCCAATAGCCCAAAACATCTGAAGGTAGGTTATCGATAAACATCATACCGCCACTGCGAAGGGCGG